>JAQBNJ010000026.1 GCA_028288645.1 Sediminibacterium sp. | reverse complement strand
GATTCTTTTGCCGATGCCTGCGAATTTGTTCGCGTGATCGAGAAACGCCAGAGTCAGAAAGTGGGATGTATTGAGGAAGTAGCGTATCGTATGGGATATATTAACAAAGAACAATTACTGCAGCTTGCAGATAAATATGCGAAAAGCGGGTATGGAGATTATTTGCGGAAGATCCGTTTATAATACCACGTGTTTTTGTTCAAGGAACCAAACAAATAACGTTTCTCGTTGTTACACACGTTATGTCTGCCTTCACCATAAAAGATCTCGAAAATCTCTCAGGTATCAAGGCCCATACCATCCGCGTATGGGAACAGCGTTATACATTCCTGGCTCCCCAACGTACGGAAACCAATATCCGCTACTATTGTAATGAAGAATTGCAAAAACTTTTGAACGTTGCGCTCCTGAATAAATATGGGTATAAGATCTCGCATATAGACCGGATGACGGTTGCGGAAATGACTGAAAATATTTTATCACTTTCGCAGGTAGAAGCTCAGCAGGAGCGTATCGTGAATGAACTCATCCATTGTATGGCCGGTCTGAAAATGGAAAAGTTTGAATGGGTGATAGACAACTATATTAAAGCAAATGGAATTGAAAAAACGATCATACAGATACTGTTTCCTTTTTTAGAACGCATTGGTATTTTATGGCTCACTGCACACATCAATCCAGCACAGGAACATCTCGTAAGCAATATCATCCGGCAGAAACTTATTGTGGGGATCGATAGTGTGAAATGCAATAGCCAATCTCCCAAAACCATTCTTTTGTTTCTGCCCGAGGGAGAACACCATGAAATGGGTTTGCTTTTTGTACATTATTTATTGAAGTGTAAGGGTATAAACGTTCTGTACCTGGGTGCCAATATTCCATTGAAAGATGTGGTGTGCGTGGCTTCGTTAAAAAACCCGGATATATTGTACACGCATCTCACATCCTGTTGCCAGAATTTTAATTTCGAAAAATTCCTGCTCAATACCCATACCCAGATAGCCGGCAGGCAGGTGGTCATATCCGGAATGCTCACCCAGGGCTATAAAAAGAAAATACCCGCCAATTTCAGCTTCAAACACTCGCTTTCCGAGGTGATGGATTACGTTTCTTCACTTTGATCCTGCCCGTGGTACCCTTTTTTTAACCTTTTATTGTATTGTACCTCACAGTGTTGCGGAATCTCATAAAATAATTAGGGGCTTTCTTATGTTTTGTTTAACTTTATGGTATCAAATATTAAACACATCGATATGTCTACGATAGAATTTAACCAGATGTTGTTGTCGAATGCTGACTTTCTAAAGCCTTTTGCCGTTACCCTTACGCACGATTCAGAGGAAGCGAAAGACCTGTTCCAGGAGACCTTATACCGTGCGCTTGCCAATAAAGAAAAATACAATGTTGGTACCAATATCAAAGCATGGCTGTATACCATCATGCGGAATATTTTTATCAATAATTACCGCAAGAAGGCCAAGCAATCCACCGTATTCGATAGCACCCCTAATGAATACCTGTTAAACCTCAACCAGGGAGCAGTGGCGAATGCAGCGATTGAAAGTATCAACCTGAAAGAAGTGCAACAAGCTATTCATAACCTACCGGAAATTTTCCGCAATCCTTTTCTTTTATATTTTGATGGTTACAAATATCACGAGATCGCAGATATGTTAAGCGAGCCATTGGGAACCATTAAGAGCCGGATCCACTTTGCACGTAAACTGCTGAAGACGCAGATCCAGCGTTATTAAACTATTTCAATTAACTTTCTTTACTGTCTGAATTGAAAAAGAAAGTTATTATTATCGGAAGCGGTTTCGCGGGCCTTTCGGCTGCATCATTCATGGCCAAAGCCGGTTGGGACGTAACGGTGCTTGAAAAACACGTAACACCCGGTGGCAGGGCAAGGCAACTGAAAACAAATGGATTTACATTTGATATGGGCCCGAGCTGGTACTGGATGCCCGATGTTTTTGAAAGATATTTTAAACAGTTTGGTAAGTCAGTCGGCGATTTTTATGAACTGGAAAGATTGGATCCATCGTACCGTGTATATTATAAAGACGGGCCGATAGATATTCCTGCAGATTTTATAAAACTGCAGGAATTGTTTGACTCAATAGAACCGGGAAGTGGGAGACAATTAGAAAAATTCTTAAAGGAAGCTGAATATAAATACCAGGTAGGCATTCTTAAACTCGTATTCAAATCCGGCCAGTCACTTAAAGAATTTATTGATATAGATCTTTTAAAAGGATTGTTTAAACTGGATGTGTTCAGTTCCATGCGTTCGCATGTGGCGAAATATTTTACACATCCGAAGCTGGTTGAACTGATGGAGTTTCCTGTGTTATTTCTTGGGGCGCTTCCTGAAAATATACCTGCCCTTTACAGCCTGATGAATTATGCCGATATTAAAGGCGGTACCTGGTATCCGAAAGGCGGAATGTACAGCATTGTGAGGGGAATGTGTGAACTGGCAACAGAACTGGGTGTTGATTTTCATTTTGAGGAAGAGGTGACAGAAATTATTGTTGAAAAAGATTTTGCGAAAAAAATTGTGTCAACGGCGGCCAGCGGTGAACAGAAAACGTATGAAGCGGATGTAGTGATAGGCGGTGCAGATTACCATCACATTGAAACAAAACTTTTACCAAGGGCGTATCGTAGTTATACAGAATCGTATTGGGATAA
>JAQBNJ010000025.1 GCA_028288645.1 Sediminibacterium sp. | reverse complement strand
AAACATAGTTTCACTGTTCCCACGTCATGGCAGAATAAAGAAGTATTTATTGTATTTGAAGGAAGCATGACTGATACCGAAGTAAAGGTCAATGGAAAGACAGCCGGTGCTGTTCACCAGGGTGCTTTCTACGAATTCAAATATAATATCACAGATAAATTAATTCCCGGTAAGCCAAACCTGCTCGAAATTACGGTAAGTAAAATGAGTAACGATGCGAGCGTGAACAATGCAGAACGTCTAGCAGATTACTGGGTGTTTGGCGGGATATTTCGTCCGGTTTACCTGGAAGCAGTTCCCAAGGCCCATATCGATTATACAGCTATCGATGCAAAAGCGGATGGCAGTTTTGCTATGCAGGTTCATTTAAAAAATATACAGCAGGCAGGAATTGTTGTGGCAGATATTTTGGATGCAAAAGGAAAGATCCTGGCATCCACGAACTCGCAGGTAGCAAAAAATGATTCTGTGATCGGCCTCAAAACAAAACTCAATAGTGTATTACAATGGACGAGCGAAACGCCCTATCTCTATAAAGTAAATGTTTACCTGAAGAATTCAACAAAAATTGTTTATCAAACCACAGAAAAATTCGGGTTCAGAACCATTGAGATACGAAGAGGTGACGGGATCTACCTGAACGGTGTGCAGATAAAAATGAAAGGCATCAACCGCCATTGTTTCTGGCCCGAAACAGGAAGAACACTGAATGATGCAGTACAATTGCAGGATGTATTTTTATTAAAGGAAATGAACATGAATGCGGTTCGTTGCTCACATTATCCACCCGATAAAAAATTTCTTGAACTTTGTGATTCATTGGGAATCTATGTACTGGATGAACTGGCCGGCTGGCAGAAATTTTATGCAACACCCGTTGGGCAGAAATTGGTGAAAGAAATGGTGATACGCGACCTGAATCATCCATCTATTATATTTTGGGATAACGGCAATGAAGGCGGTACCAATAAAGAACTGGATAAAGAATTTGTAAAATGGGATTACTCGCAAAGACCTGTTATTCACCCGCATCATCGTCCCGGTAATGAATTCAATGGCATTGATTGTAATCACTATGAAGATTACTACAGCACACAAAAGATACTAAACGATTCACTCATTTACATGCCAACCGAATTCATGCATTCGCAGGATGATGGCGGTGGCGGTTCAGCCATGAGCGATTTCTGGGAACTGCATTGGAAAGCAAAAAAAAGCGGCGGTGGTTTTATCTGGGCCATGCTGGATGAAGCCGTAGTGAGAACTGATCTTAATAATGTGCTGGATGCAAATGGGCTGAACGCCAATGATGGCGTTCTTGGGCCGCATCGTGAAAAAGAAGGAAGTTTTTTTGCATTGCGTGAAATATTCTCGCCGGTAAAAATTTCCATGAAAGAGTTACCGGAAAATTTTGATGGAAAGATAAATGTGGAGAACCGCTATCATTTTACTAATATCAATCAATGCAGTTTTCAATGGGCGCTGGTAAATTACTACCAGCCGCAGGATAAATTTACAGGATACACCGTTCAGCAAAAGGGTACGGTCACTACATCTTCGATCTTGCCTGTTGCCAGCGGAAGTATCCAGCTATCACTTCCGGCTGATTATAAAAAATATGACGCACTGGTACTGGTTGCCTTTGACCCCTTCAAAAAAGAAATTTACAAATGGACATGGAAAGTAAAAACCAATAGCGACTTGCTGAAGAATATTATTGTAATGAACGACAGCACAAGTTCCATAACAGAAACAGATACCAGCTATACATTAAAAGGAAGCGAAGTGTCTGTAATGCTGAGTAAGAAAACAGGGTTACTCACCGGAACAAAAAATATAAGTTCCGATAATTTATCTTTTGCAAAAGGACCGGTGTTGGTGCAGGGAACTGCAACAGTTGTTTCGTCCAGGCAATATAAAGAAGGCAAGAACAGTGTTGTTGAATTTACGTATAGTGGTAACATGCACTATGCACGCTGGACCATGTACGGAAGCGGCTGGGTGAGTCTTGAATATGAATATGCACTGAACGGCTCGTATCCTTTTGCAGGCGTTAGTTTCAGCTACCCGGAGAATTTTATACTCAGCTCAAAATGGTTAGGCAAAGGACCGTATCGCCAATGGAAGAACCGTTTGCAGGGTACACCAGTAAGTGTTTGGCAAAATCAATACAACAATACGCAAACAGGGTATTCTCCTGTCATTTATCCAGAATTCAAAGGCTATTATGGTGAGATCAGCTGGATGGAATTCAGCACGGTAGAAGGAAAATTTTATGTGGCGAGTAAGGATACCGGGTTGTATGTGAGGCTTTTTGATTTTTATGGAATAACAGGGCTGCGGCCACATCCTGAACTACCAAACGGCAATATCAGTTTTCTCGATTGTATACCGCCTATCGGCAGCAAACTGGCGCTGAATATCAACTATAATACGCCTTCGCTCGGACCGCAAAGCGAACTGACAAAAATATCGGCGCCTATCAAACGAACATTATATTTTTATTTCGGTACGCCGAAAACAAATGGGAGTAAAGAACCATATATCCGTCCGCTGATTGATAATGTATTTTAAACTATGCGATGAAAAATATTTTACTGCTTACCTGTTTTCTTTCCTTAACTGCGCATTCTCAAAAAGAACAGGATAAGATATACATGTTTTCCTATTTCATCAACAACGGAACCGATGGCCTGCATTACGCATACAGCTATGATGGGTTAACATGGAACTCCCTGAAACACGACAGCTCTTTTCTGCAGCCCACCGTAAGCAAGGATAAATTAATGCGCGATCCATGCATCATCCGCGGTGCGGATAATATGTTCCATATGGTATGGACCGTTAGCTGGAACGACCGTGAAATTGGATACTCTTCTTCAAAAGACCTGGTACACTGGAGTGAACAGCGATACATTCCTGTAATGGAAAAAGAAGATTCTGCAAGAAATGCCTGGGCGCCGGAGATCACTTATGATGCTGCCAATGAAGAATACATGATATACTGGGCAACCACTATCCGCGGAAAATATCCAACGGATCCTGGAGTGGAAGCTGGATATAATCACCGGATCTATTATACTACTACGAAAGATTTTGAAACTTTCAGTGAAACAAAAATGCTGTACGATAAAGGGTTTAATGTGATCGACGCAACCATTGTTCCCGATGGAAGATCATTCATCATGTTCCTGAAAGATGAAACACCTAAACCCGTTCCGAAAAAAAATATCCGCATCGCCACATCAAAGAAATTAACCGGTGATTATTCTGATCCAGGTGTTCCTATCACTGGAAATTATTGGGCAGAAGGTCCATCAGCAATAAAGATCGGTGATACCTGGATCGTTTATTTTGATAAATACCGTGATCATAAATATGGCGCTGTTTCTTCCACAGATCTCGTTACCTGGACAGATATATCCGATAAGATCAGTTTTCCCAAAGGAACCCGGCATGGAACGGCTTTCACCATCACGCAAAAAGAATT
>JAQBNJ010000564.1 GCA_028288645.1 Sediminibacterium sp. | reverse complement strand
GTTATTGATATGAAAATCAACAGGTGCTGCTTCGAGTGTTGACCAGTTCACTTTGTACACCGGTGAGAATTGTTTTCCGTAACTGGTACCGCAACTAACCAGCAGGTCGCCATTCTCATCAACAGATGCACCATTGGAAGTAAATTCTGCAGGCAGGTTCTTGATGGTTCCTATGAAATCGCATTTCCTGGTTGACACGCTGATCTTAAAAACATGGTTATGCAAAGCGATCAGGTAAAGATTGCCATCGGCTCCGGCCACCATATCGCCACCCCATGAAGTACAACTTGAACGTACGAATACCTGGTTTTTAGGATTGTCTACCAAAACACCGAGATCCTGAATTACAGGCGTACCGGAAGTGGTGAATTTAACAAGGTGTTCCGCGTCGTTTGACAATGCATAGCCAAAACCATCCGCACCGATCGCCATCCGGGTTACCTGGTTGGCCACATCATCTTTGCCATGCAGGAGATTAATTGACTGGTTGGAGAGACAGGTAAACGAAGGATTGGATTCTTTCAGATCCATATATCTCAGTTCCGATGTTTGTAATGGGATATAAAACAAACGGTTGCTTTTTGCATCAAATGCGAGGCCGGCAACGGATCCACCTAAAGGAGATTTGTTTACTTCATCATCATCCCTTCGTTCACAGGGCAGGTAGGCGTTATAGCCATTGTTTCTCGAATTGTATTTTTTGGTAGAAGCGTCGAACAGGTTATCTATCATTTTGCCGGAACTCATATCAACCGCTGTAAAACGGTCGTACATCAATGGCGAAGAACTGTTGGCAGTAATAATGAATGTTTTTTTAGAAACCGATTGCGAGAAAGCAACGCAACTGATGAAACATAAAATGGCAGTAGTAAAACTTTTCATAATGCGTAATAGTTTGAGGAATGAAGTCTGTCGACTGGTAGTTTCACTAGGCTTGGTTATATAAAATTATGCATTTTATGATAATTTTATAAGAAAATTAATCAGGCTTTCTTTTCTTAATTTTACCCATTGTTTAGGAGATAACCGTGTGTATTTAGTCACTGGTTCATTTATTTTTTAAAATTTGATATTATGCGAAGTATAGTGGCAGTGATGGTCATTTGTTTTTTTGGTTTGAAAACCCAGGCGCAGGCCGTGGCTACTCCGGCAAAAGACATTGACAAAATGGTGGTGATCACGAACCTGGACTATGATATGGGCAGGATCCCTTTCGGCAAACCCCTGGAATATAATGTGACCATAAAAAACATCAGCAAGGATACCGTGATACTGAAAGATGTAGTCGCAGGATGCGGTTGCACTACACCCAAATACCGGGCGGGGGAGAAGATCTTACCGGGAAAATCAACCTATATCACCCTTGGTTTCAACGGCAGCGCCAGCGGAGATTTTACCAAAACGGCCGATATCCATTTTAATGATGGAACCTTGTTTAAACAGATAAAATTTCACGGGTTTGCGGTGGCTGATTCAACAGGTAACAATAAACCGGTGGTGAATAAATGAAAAGCCATGAGCCATGAGCTGCGAGCTGTGAGCTTGCTTTGTGCACGCTTTGAAAGTACTGCTACTTAAGACATTTCCACAAGGCAGGCTCACAGCTCGCAGCTCATGGCTCATAGCTTGTTCTATTAGAATCTTTCCAGCTTAGAGAAAAAGAAATCTCCTTCAATAGCCGCATTCTCATCACTATCACTTCCGTGAACAGCGTTCTCGCCTACAGAAGCTGCAAATAATTTGCGGATCGTACCTTCTTCTGCCTGGGCAGGATTGGTAGCGCCGATCAGTTTCCTGAAATCAGCAACTGCATTGGCTTTTTCGAGGATCGCAGCCACGATGGGGCCACTACTCATAAACTCAACCAGTTCGCCGTAAAAAGGCCTTTCACGGTGTACATCATAAAACAAACCAGCCTGCTCTTCAGTTAACTGGGTCCACTTCATGGCTTTTACGGTAAAACCAGCTTTGATGATCTGGTTCAAAATAGCGCCGGTATCGCCTTTTTTGGTGGCATCCGGTTTGATCATGGTAAATGTTCTGTTGCTCATACTGTTAGTAAAATTTCGGCGGCAAAAGTAAGCATTCAGAAGCCGTTTCATACCGTTTTTTATCAAATGGTTACAAATTGATTTGATAGAATAGCGTGGAAACCGCAATTTTGCCGCCTTATATGCAGCCACTCGATCTTTTTTACCCGCAGCTCAATACCCCTTCTAAAGTGGTGATTACCATGCACCAGAAGCCGGATGGCGATGCCATGGGCTCAGCTTTGGGACTATATCATTTTTTGATTGCCATAGGCCATGAGGCCACCGTGATCTCGCCAACCAACTGGGCAGATTTTCTCGATTGGATGCCGGGTATCGACCGCGTGATCGATTTTGAACAGCAAAAAGAGAAATGCCTCGGTATCATCAAAAATGCCGGGATGATCTTTTGCCTTGATTTCAACGTACTGCACCGCACCAAACACATGGAACAGCCTTTACTGGCGGCACAATGCACCAAAATACTGATCGATCACCACGAACAGCCGCAGGTAGACGCTTTCACCTATGGGGTAAGCGATACCAGCAAAAGCTCCACCTGTGAAATGGTGTATGATTTTATCGTGGCATCCGGGCACGCCGATAAACTCAATACCAATATTGCGGAATGCCTGTACACGGGCGTAATGACCGATACCGGTTCTTTCCGTTTTCCAGCAACCACCGCCTCCGTACACCGCATGATCGCCGATCTGAAGGATATAGGGCTGGTGCATACCAGGGTGCACGATAATATCTACGACAATTTTCTTGAGAACCGCCTGCGTTTTATCGGGTATGCATTGGTGAATCGTTTAGAGGTATTGTATGAATATAATACGGCATTAATGTATATTACAAGGCCCGATCTGCAACGCTACAATATTAAAACTGGCGATACAGAAGGGTTGGTGAATTATTTGCTGACGATACAGGGAATAAAATTCGGAGCTTTGGTGATCGACAGGGAAGGGGAGCGTAAATGGAGTTTCAGAAGCAAAGGCTCATTCGATGTGAATACTTTTGCAAGAAAACATTTTTACGGCGGGGGGCATGTGAATGCAGCAGGTGGCGGAACCTACGACAGCTTAGATGAGACAGTAAAACATTTTAAAGAAGTAATCAAAGAATATCAAAATCAACTACAATAAAATCAAATGATGAGAACAACCACCACGCTTTTATTAGCGATCGTATTGCTTGCAAGCTGTAACCAGTACAAGAAAACACCATCGGGCCTTGCCTATAAGATCACTAAAGGTGATGGGAAAGTGAAACTGAAACAGGGTGATTTTGTAAAATTCAATATTGAATTCAAGATCGCTCCGAAAGATTCTGTACTGTCAAGCTCTTATGGCAAGATCCCGGCTTATATGGTGATCGATACTTCCAGGTCGCCGAAACATAGCTTCCTTGAAGTGATCACGCAATTATCTGCCGGTGATAAAATGGAATTTGTAATGAACGTAGATACCCTTAAAAAAATGGGTATGCTTGAGTACAACAATATGTTCCATGCAAGGGATATGATCAAAGGAAGACTTGAGATTCTTAAGACCTTTGCCAACCAGGCGGATGTGATCGCTGACCGTACCAAAGAAATAGAGAAGGAAAAACAGAGTGAGCTTAAAGCAGTAAATGATTTCGTAGCCAAAAAAGGCATCAAAACCCAGGCAACGCGTTCAGGCGCTCTGGTAGAGATCCAAACGCCGGGCGACCAGACCGCGAAAGCAGATTCAGGTAAAATGGCCAAAGTAATGTATAAAGGCATGATCCTCGAAACAGGTAGAGAATTCGATTCAAACATGGGTACACCGGGAAAAGCGCCATTGATGGTATCAGTAGGTGTTCAGGGCACACAGAACAGCGTGATCCAGGGTCTTGATGAAGCTTTGCAGATGTTTGGCAAAGGTGGCAAAGGAAAAGTGTATATCCCTGCCATGCTCGGTTATGGTGATGCCGGCAGTCCGCCAGTGATCCCTACCTACGCGAATTTGTTATTCGAATTTGAAGTACTGGATGTAACCTTACCAGCTCCGCCTGCACCAGCACCGGCCATGCCGAATGCACCGCAGCCGAAGAAAAAATAGTATTTTATAGTATTGAGAATATTTTAAAAGGCCCCGTTTTTGCGGGACCTTTTAGTTTCTGACCCTCCAGGGTTTTTTAAAACCAATTAAATATCAAAAACAGTCATTTTATATTGTTACTGACTCTCCCATAAGCCTTTCAATAAAAGAAAAACGAAGGAAAAAAGATATCCCGGAATTCGGAGTCGCTTATTCTCTTCGTTTCTCTTTTATCGAAATTTATTGCACGTTACTACACAGATGATCGATACGGCATTTTAAATGCCGTTTGTATATTTTTTTGGAGAGTGCTATTTGAGATGAGAAGTAAGTTTGATAGCTTCCACCGCTTCCTTCACATCATGCACCCGCAATATGGAAGCGCCTTTTAACAGGCCGGCTGTATGTAAAACGGTAGTGCCGTTCAATGCTTCTTCTGCAGTAATGCCCAGGGTTTTGTAAATAGTTGATTTTCTTGAAATGCCCAATAACAAAGGCTTCCGGAAGATCGAGAATATTTCCAGGTGTTTCAGCAATTGAAAATTATGTGTGCGGTTCTTACTGAATCCAAATCCCGGATCTATAATGATATCGTTGATTCCTGCTTTTGTACAGGTTGCTGTTCTTTCGATAAAATAATCCAGTACTTCTTTAGTTACATCTGAATACTGCGGATCGGTGTGCATGGTTTCCAGCGTTCCTTTCACATGCATACAAACATAGGGAACATGCAGGCTGGCAATGGTGGCCAGCATATCATTGTCAAAATTTCCGCCGCTGATATCATTCACAATAACAGCGCCGTGTTCAACGGCTGCGCGGGCCACTGCGGATGAATACGTGTCCACAGATAAAAAGCTTTGGGGAAATTTGCGGCTGATGGCTTCGATAATAGGTAATACACGTTCTGTTTCTTCAGCGGCTGTCAGCGAGTTGGCGCCGGGGCGCGTGCTTTGCCCGCCAATATCCAGTATAACCGCGCCTTCGACCAACATTTTTTCTGCAGTATGCAATGCATCTGTAACAGATTGTTTGCGGCTGCCGCTATAGAAAGAATCGGGCGTAGCATTGATGATCCCCATCACAATAGGGGAGCTGAACTCCAATAATCTTCCTTTACAATTAAGTGTGAACATACACGGATTCAATTATCTTGCATTGGCTTCAAAGATATTACCAAAGTGATTAAAGCATAGAGTTAAAAATGGCGCAAACGAATGAACAGTACGACCAGGCCGTTAGCCGGTGTCGCGACATATTTATCAAAAAAACAAAAGATTACGGAACCGCCTGGCGGGTGCTGCGCGATATTTCGGTGGTGGACCAGATCTTTATCAAGGCCCTGCGCATCAGAACCATACAGGACCTGAATACGCAGAAAGTAGGAGATGATATTCCGTCAGAATTCAAAGGCATACTCAATTACGCAGTGATCGGTTTAATGCAGCTCGAACTCGGCAAACCCGTAGTGGAAGAATTACCCATTGAGCAGGTGGACACGTTATATCATAAAGCAATCGATCTTGCCAAAACAACCATGCTCGATAAGAACCATGATTATGGTGAAGCATGGCGCGAAATGAGCCAGCAGAGTTTTGCCGACCTGATACTGATGAAACTGATGCGCATCAAACAGATATTAAGCAATGATGGAAGAACACTGATCAGCGAAGGGATCGATGCCAACTATGTAGACATTATTAACTATGCCGCTTTTGCACTCATATTAATTGAAGAAGGAAAACACTAATGCTTTTATGAAAACCATACTGCTTATCATTCGCTGGATCGTTGGATTGCTGTTCATTTTTTCCGGGCTTGTAAAAGCCAATGACCCGTTGGGACTGAGTTATAAAATGCAGGAATTCTTCGAAGTATGGGGCTGGCACAGTTTCAATGATTATACACTGGCCCTTTCCATAATCATGAATGTGTTTGAAGTAGTGGCCGGGGTTGCCGTGATCATCGGCTGGCGGATGAAACTGTTTAGCTGGTTATTATTGCTGCTGATCATCTTCTTCACTTTCTTAACCGGTTATGCGTTGTTCTCAGGTAAGATAAAAACCTGCGGTTGCTTTGGCGATTGTTTACCATTAACACCTGCGCAGTCATTTGGGAAAGATATTTTCTTACTGGTATTGATACTTGTCTTATTTGCGTCTGCCAGCAAGATCAAATCTGCTTTGAAACCCGCAGCTGCGCTGGCTTTGCTGTTGCTCGTAACCATTACAACCACTGCAGGGCAATTCTATGTGTTAAAACATCTTCCTTTCGTGGATTGCCTTCCTTATAAAAGAGGCAACAACTTACAGGAACAAATGAAAATGCCTGCCGGAGCCATACCGGATAGTTTATCGATCGTATTCATTTATAAAAAGAATGGTAAACAGCTTGAGTTCGATCAACTGCATTTTCCTGCAGACTTTGATTCTACCTATGAGTATGTTGACCGTCACGATAAAGTAGTAAGAAAAGGAAACGGCCTGCAACCTAAAATACTTGACTTCTCGCTGCAAACGATGTCAGGAACGGATACCACTGCAGCTGTTCTTGGCCAACCAGGAAAATACCTGATGGTAATGGCAAGAAATCTCGATGATGTGGCTGACTGGTCCGCCGGTTTTGAAAAGATCAAACAAGCCGCGCAGCAAAAAAATCTTCCTGTATTATTCGTAACAGCAGATGCAGATAAAGCAGCAGCAACTTTCCCCAATGCAACCGTTGTAAAGTGTGATGCAACTGTTTTAAAAACCGCAGCAAGGGTTACACCTACTTATTTTATTATGGAAGGAGCGGTTGTGTTGAATAAAACGAGTTATGTGGAAGAAGAAAAAATATTAAAAGAAATTAGCAGCTTAAAATAGCGAAGTATCGCTGGTAATCCTGTCACAGTTCGTTTAATATCGGGAAGATGCAGAGGCGTAGCCTCGATACGTATTGTAGCAACGGATTTTAATCCGTTGAACAGGAAAATAAAAAGTTCCGTGAGAACCGTAGGTTCGATCCATATATGCACCGTGCCTACGGCACTCTCGAACTGCGCTGGATTACAAACAACGGATTAAAATCCGTTGCTACAAAATGAACCGAGCCGATGGCTCTATTCAATCATTGTCACATTAATACTAGTTAACAACCCCATGCTCAAATTCATCGCCCGCAAAATACTCTATGGTTTCCTCGTCCTCATCGGCGTGGTTGTCGTTGTGTTCTTTTTGTTCCAGGGTTTTGGTGATCCGGCTCGTTTGGTATTGGGGCAGGCGGGCGACAGCACCACCATTAAAAATATCCGCAAAGAACTCGCACTCGATCAGCCTAAATGGAAGCAGTTTGTTTTATACCTGAATGATGTATCACCGATCGCTGTTCATTCAAAAGAAGATATACAGAAAAAACAACTCAAAGGTTTTTTTATCGGCGGAGAGAATAAATTCGGCATCAAAGTTCCTTACCTGCGGCGTTCCTATCAAACAAAAAAAGACGTGGGCGATGTATTGATGGAAGCGTTGCCGGGCACACTCATACTTGCTTTCGCAGCGATGTTACTGGCAACTGTGATCGGTATTTTATTAGGAGTACTTGCAGCCGTAAAACAAAATACCTGGATGGATACATCCTCCGTATTCGCAAGCGTACTCGGTATTTCAGCACCCTCTTTTTTTATGGGAATTGTGCTTGCTTATCTCTTCGGGTTTGTGCTTACGGAATATACCGGCCTGCATATGACGGGTAGTTTGTTTGATATTGATCCGTTCAATGGCAAGGACCTGCAATTAAAAAATCTCATACTTCCTGCTATCACACTAGGCATAAGGCCGCTCGCCATTATCACACAACTTACAAGAAGTTCCATGCTGGATGTACTCGACCAGGATTATATCCGAACAGCCTATGCAAAAGGACTAAGTAAAAAAGTGGTTGTGTTCCGTCACGCATTAAGAAATGCATTGAACCCCGTGATCACTGCTATTACCGGCTGGTTTGCCGAACTACTCGCAGGTGCTTTTTTTGTAGAATATATTTTTGGGTGGAAGGGCATCGGCAAAGTAACGGTTGATGCGCTGGAAAAATTAGACTTCCCCGTTGTGATGGGAAGTGTGTTGATCACGGCCACGTTTTTTATTGTGGTGAATTTACTGGCTGATGTTCTTTATGGAGTGGTAGATCCGCGGGTGCGGATAAAGTAGCAGACACGAATTAGAGAACACGAATTACACGAATTTAAACGAATGGACACTATAAGCACATGACGTATCAACAAGTCAGCGATCTCGCGTTTCCAATTCGTGTAATTCGTTTTTTAATTCGTGTTGGAAAATGTTTGGTCCTTGCATCGTAGCGATGCTAGTGAATAATCACCTCCGAAATAATCTTCTCCCCAAACGCTTCATTCACCCTGTCAATGATCTGCTGTTTCTGGTACATCAATTCATTCTTCAATGGCCCTACAGCCGTATGAATAAATAATTTCTGCCCGATGATCTGGATCTTATCGGTGTACTTGGCAATGGTTTTGCCCATGAGTTGTTCCCATATTTCTTCTATCTGCACGGCACGGATACCGTTGCGGAGCGGGCTCTTTCTTAGAAACCCTTTCATTGCATCGCCGATGTGGAATTCTGACATGAGGTAAAAATACAATTAGTAATTAATAGTTAATAGTTAATAATTGGGTCGTTCAAGTTCATAATTGTTGAATTGTTACATGCGATCTTCAGCGATAACAGGATTTCTAATACTGACGTTATTATAACTATTAACGCGTTGTGCTATTAAATTGAGTAACATTTCTTTTATTTCTGGTATTCAAATTATGTTTCTTCAGCTTGAATGTGTTGATGTAAAGCTGGAACGCAAGGAACGCTAAGTACCGCAAGGAACGCAATGAAAACCTTTGCGTTCCTTGCGTAATCTTTGCGCACCTTGCGTTCCAGCTTTTAACCACGCATTAGGCATATTTAGCAAACTCGTTAGTTACTATGTACATATCAAACAATCTAATAGCACAACACGTTAACTATTAACTATTAATTCAATCATCTGGAACTTCACATCAATCCCCTCCAACTGCGATCTCAGCCTCGAAGAATGTGTATCCGTAATAAACA
This sequence comes from Sediminibacterium sp., assembly GCA_028288645.1. Taxonomy (GTDB): domain Bacteria; phylum Bacteroidota; class Bacteroidia; order Chitinophagales; family Chitinophagaceae; genus Sediminibacterium. The sequence goes on along the minus strand of JAQBNJ010000564.1, from coordinate 44 downwards.
CCTGCCCATCAGTTTCCGTGCATACCCAGTTGAGCAACTGGAAC
>JAQBNJ010000531.1 GCA_028288645.1 Sediminibacterium sp. | reverse complement strand
GGGCGCTCTGTGTATTCATGTGGAATTTTCAGCTTGAGAAGTTTATCATGCATGGCGCGGTTCATAGCGATCACCTGGTCTTCTGTTCCGCAATCGAAAGTGATGACAACGGAATCTTTGGGGTATTTATCTACTACAGCCAATGCACTCCATTCCTGCCAGTATTTGCGGTTGATGACGGTATCACCCAAACGGGTTTCCACACCATATCCTTTTGTGATCACATTCGACATCAACGCACCGCTCATACTCCCTATCGCACTGAAAATATCTGCATGACGGAAGCCTAAGAAAAACCCACCATGCCCACCCATACTCAAACCCGTGATGGCCCTGGCTTTGCGGTCGGCAATGGTTTTGTAATTGGCATCTATGTATTGCGGTATTTCGGTACCTACAAAGGTCTCGAATTTATAGGTTGAATCGATCGGGCTGTCGTAATACCAGCTTGTAAAACCACCATCAGGACAAACGATCATGATTTGATACTGATCCGCCAGTTGCTGTATATGCGGCACTTTAATGATCCAGTTGTTATAGCTGCCGAATGCGCCATGCAATAAGTAAATAACGGGAAAGCGCTTGTTCTCATTATAAGAAGCGGGCCTCACGATCACTGTTTTCACTGCACGATGCATACTGTTGCTGTAGATCGCTACGCTATCAACGGTTGCTGATCTTGCAGACAACGAAAAGAATAAGCATGATAAAATAAAAATTGATTTCATATGGTTCTATAATTAGTATTAAACAATGTTGTTTTATCGGAGACCCTCTGTGCAACTCCGTGTTCGCTGTGTCTCTGTGGTGAAAGAAATAATAGCATGTCGAAAATTCCTTTTCACCACAGAGACTCAGAGTAACAGAGTTTCACAGAGAACCGCTGCTATTGAGATCGTCCTAATTAAAAAGCCACCTGAAATTACTTCAAGTGGCTTTATAAATATAGTTAAGAATGCATGATTATTTGCCTGCTTTCTGTTTTGCTGCCTGCATCGGGTTCAAACCGCCGCCGCCTGCGCCACGTGCGCCTCTTCCGGCTGCTTTGAACAATGAGAATTTGCTTGGCTCATCGGTTGCGCCTGATTTTGGCCAAACGTTGTTGCCTTCGTTGATATCAGCGGTTTCCCTGAACGGATCGAGTTTAATGCTTACCGCTTTTTTTCTTGTCATGAAAAGTTTCACGATGCTGTTCTCGTTATGCCTCCAGATCTGCGCAGGTATCCTTTGCACTTCTTTGGTGCCATCTGCAAAAGTAAACTCAACGATCACCGGCATTACCAGGCCGCCTTTATTTGAAAGAGATAATTCATACAAATGAACATCTGCATATTTTGCTTTGTCCGCGGCGCTTAATCCTTCCGGCGCCGGAGCAGTACCAGGTGTTGGCAATTTGGTTATCGAATCCCGCGGTTCAATGCCCCTGTCGTATTTCCAATAGAAATCACGTAGGCTGGTATCGGCATCAGTTAAGAAAACAACATTCTTATCTTCCCTGTTACGGATCTTGGTAATGTCTTCAAAAGCGAGTACCTGCGGAGGGGCAATACCCTGCGGGCCATTGTTACCGCCGCCGCCAAAACCACCACCGCCACCGCCACCGCCTCTTCCACCACCGCCACCTGCCTGCGGTACTGCGTTTGGATCATAGACTGCGTGTTTTACAGAATCCAGTGAAATGTCGCAAGGATCGGTGCTATAGAACCATCCTCTCCAGAACCAATCAAGGTCCTCACCACTTGCATCTTCCATCGTACGGAAAAGATCGGCTGGTGTTGGATGTTTGAATGCCCATCTTCTTGCATATTCTTTAAAAGAATAATCAAATAATTCGCGGCCCATAATGGTTTCACGGAGTATGTTGAAACCTGTGGCAGGCTTTGAATATGCGTTTGATCCAAAGTTCGAAATGTTCTCACTGTTGGTCATGATCGGCTCCAGCTGGTCCTTCGGAGAAGCCATATACCTTGCGATCTGGTAACCCGCGCCCATTCCGCGTGAAGGATATTTATTATCATACAACTCTTCCGTGAGGTACTCTACAAATGAATTGACACCTTCGTCCATCCATGTCCACTGGCGCTCATCGCTGTTAACGATCATCGGGAAGAAATTATGTCCTACTTCGTGAATAATCACACCCAGCATACCAATTTTAGTTACCTCAGAATACGTGCCATCTTTTTGTGTACGGCCGTTATTGAAACAGATCATCGGGTATTCCATCCCGTTTGCAGCTTCAATACTTTGTGCAACAGGGTATGGATAAGGGATAGAAAATTTAGAATAGGTTTTAATTGTATGCGCTACTACTTTGGTAGAAAATTTACGGTACAAGCCATACGCTTCTTTTGCATAGCCGCTCATACACATGATCTTCTTGCCATCCACATAAGCAGGCATTGCATCCCAGATATATTTACGGCTTGATGTCCATGCAAAATCCCTTACGTTCTCTGCTTTGAAGATCCATGTTTTTGTTTTGGTGCTTTTTTGTTTTTCTGCGGCTGTTGCTTCTGCTAAGGTTACTACTTCAACAGGCTCTTTTGCGTTCTGCGCCTGGTTCCAGCGGGCCATTTGTGCAGGTGATAAAACGGCTGCATAGTTCTGGCACTGTCCTGTTCCCATTACCACATGGTCAGCAGGTGCGGTGATCTGTACGCTGAAATTTCCGAATGCCAAAGCAAATTCTCCGCGACTGGTGAACTGGTGGTTCTGCCATCCCTGGAAATCGCTGTACACGCATAAACGCGGGTACCACTGTGCCATAGTAAAGAGGCTGTTGCCATCTTCAGGAAATAATTCATAACCGCCACGACCACCGAAGACACTTTTCTCAGTGATCTTATAATACCATTCAACGGTGAAAACAAATTTCTGTCCTGGTTTTAACGGCGCAGGAATTTCAACACGCATCATTGTTTTATTAACGGTGTATTTGATAGCCTTGCCGGTAACAGGGTCAATTATTTTAGTGATCTTATCACCATAACCGTTATCAACTTTAGCATTATCAAATGCATCAATGGCAGAAGCAGCAACGGACCTTCCCATCGGCCTGCTTGCGTCCTGGTAATTGGCGTTGTTGAGGTTGCTGTGTTCGTTCTCATCCAGCTGCATCCAGATATACGTTAATACATCGGGCGAGTTGTTATAGTAAGTAACAGTTTCGGTGCCTTTTAATTTGAGATTGGATTCATCCAGTTCACATTTGATATCATAATCCGCACGTTGCTGCCAGTATTTAGGGCCTGGCGCACCACTTGCCGTACGATATTCATTGGGAGTTGGTAAAATGGTTCCCAGTTGTTCAAATTTGTTTCCATGATTTGAGCCGGGATTGTTGTGGATGTCCTGTGCATTCATCGCAGCAGCACAACACAATAACAGGGAAAGCAGTAGCAGTTTTCTCATTTGTAGTTTGGTTTAAAAAGGTATTCTTTCTATGGCCATTTGAAGCGCGATGGCGAAGATACCGCCTGATATATACAGCAGGTACTCTCTCCGGTTGCATTTCAAAATGGACACGAATATAAAGGAAATGATCAGAACTAAACTAACGATCAATAGCTGTCCAACTTCAAGGCCGAGATTAAAAGCCAGCAATTGCGCCAGCACGCTGTGATCGTTACCCAGCAGGCTTTTCAGGTAGGTGCTGAAACCCAGGCCATGCACCAGCCCGAAGAAAAGTGCAAAGAAATATATGACAGGAAATTTTGATTTGAAAGCGAATTTTTTTACGAACACATTACTGATAGCCGTAATAAGAATGGTAACGGGTATCAGGAACTC
>JAQBNJ010000459.1 GCA_028288645.1 Sediminibacterium sp. | reverse complement strand
TCGCGTACCTGCCCATTCAGGTCTATGCCCGATTCGCGTGAGCTGAGTAAGCTGAATTGCGCATTCCCTTTATTCAGCAAAACAGCACCGTTACCCGCATCCAGTCTTTCAAATTGTGGGAGAAAGCCAAATTCATTTCCACCTGCAATGATGTCGATCTTTCCATCATTGTTGATGTCTGTACAATGGATCGCATTCACCGAAGAGAGTTGCAGTTGCGCAGGCAGTTCCTGTATGGTAAATTGTCCGTTACCATTATTGATGGCAATAACAGAAGCCGTATAATTGAACTGTTTTACTTTGCAGGAACGTATTATTTCAGGAGAGAACAATTCCTGTATCGGCTTCTTCGCATAGTCGCGGTGCTTGAGGTTTTTTTTCTTGAGACCGGGGATCTGGTCCTCCATTTCGTGTTTCATAAAAACAGGCATATCCTTTCCATCTATCGTGCTTGTCATGATCCTGTCGCTGGCGCCGTTCTGGTCATAGTCGTTCAGCCATAATTTTACCGGGTGTTCTTTATCGGGATGGAGATAAAAATTCTGGCCGATATTTCCGAGAACCAGGTCATTTTTTCCGTCACCATTCAAATCGGCAACAGCAACCGTTTGCCACCAGCCGAACATATCCGAGAGGTTTGTTTTTACTTCAACAAAATGATCTTTTGAGAATGAAAAAATTCTCGGCGTCATCCATTCACCGGCGATCACCAATTCTTTTTGTGCATCGCCTGTGATATCTGCGAATACTGCGCCGCAAACCATTCCTATGTTCGCGATATCGGTATTTTTTGTTTTGGCGATATCTGTAAAATGCCCTTTACCATCATTCAGGTAAATATAACTTGATGGATCAACACCATAATTACGTGGATCACTTCTGCCTCCCACAAAAAGATCAGGATACCCATCATGGTTAAAATCATCCGAAACTGCTACAGAAATATTCATCCCCGCATTGGGAAATGCTGCAACGTCGATCGCAAAATTTCCTTTACCGTCATTTCTAAACAAACGCAATTGCATCTGCCGGGTGTTCGGTTTGTTGTTGTTACCGCCCGGGCAGATCAACAGGTCCATATCGCCATCGTGATCATAATCAAAGAATAATACGGCAACATCTTCAAAATCAGAAAATGCATCAAAAGATTTTTGTGTACTTTTTGTAAAACCGCCATTCTTTGTTTGCAGATACAATTGTCCCGCATGGCCCGCTGTTCCGCCGATGAATACATCTTCCAATCCATCGCCATTCACATCGGCACAGGCAGCTTTTGGCCCTTCGCGTGATAACATTTTGGGAAGGTTACGCTCGTAATAAAAATCTATGTTGTCGTCTTCCTTGTGTTTTTCAAATATGGAGACAACAGAATCCATTAAAGAAATCACAGGCGGATGCACAAAGGGAGTAAACGAATGATCATTTTTTGTTTGACTGAGTGTGTAGACTGTATCAATAGCGGGATGATCATACCTGCTTACGGAAAGATCAGGCCATGTAACCACCATTGAATCTATCGTTGTTTTTGTTCCCAGGCCGATCACCAATTTATAGTCCATGGATGATTGAAACCCGCGGCTTGGCACCTGCTCACGCGTGATAATTTCATTGCCGCGGTATATATCAATCTTTGTTCCAATGGCGAACGTGTTTTTTTCTTTGCCTTGTAATTTGATCGCGATGTAATGATTCTTATTTATTTCGCGGCTGTTGTTTCGGTATACAAAAGCGGGACCGTTCTCATTGTTTACCACAAGGTCAAGATCACCATCATTATCAAGATCACCATAAGCTGCGCCGTTTGAAAAACTGGTTTGTTTCATTCCCCAGTCTTTTGCCATGTCTGTAAAGCGAAGGTTCTGCTGGTTATGGTATGCTTTATTCACCAAAGGATTTTGCGGGATATGGCGCAGCACTTCATCCACATCCTGTTTATGCCCGGTTAATACCATTTTCTGTATCACATCATTCGCAAAGAATTCGATGAAATCAAGATCCGTTACATCGCGGTTAACGCCGTTGCTTACATAGATATCGTTGAATCCGTCGTTATCCATATCAAACATCAATGCACCCCAGCTCCAGTCGGTGGCTGATACGCCGCTATAATTTCCTGTCTCAATAAATTTACCTGCCTTGTTATTGATCTGTAAACAGTTCTTTACATACTGGTAATAAAACCCTGTTTTTAATTTTGTGTTGAAGAGATCGATATTGTCAAATGCACCTGTTGTTTTTAAACGATAGTCATCATCAGGCAACATGTCTGTATTAAAGATATCCGGTGATCCATCGTTGTTTATATCAGCAAGATCAGAACCCATGGAAGAAAAGCTGGTGTGTTTGATCCTGTCTTCAAATTCATCTTTGAACGTTCCGTTCTTCTGGTTCACGTATAAATAATCGCGTTCGTAAGAATCATTGGAAACATATACATCAGGATATCCATCGCCATTGATATCGCCAACAGAAATACCAAGACCGAAACTGATCAAGCTGCTATGTATGCCTGCTTCGGTAGTTACTTCTTTATAATGTCCATCGTCGTTTCGATATAAATGATTTCCACCGCCTTTCAAGAACTCGCCTACTTTCCATTCCTTCTCAGGCATATCGCGTTTGTTATTATAACCGAGTTGGTTTACGGGGATGGGGCTGTTATCGATGATGAAACAATCCAGGTCTCCATCAAGATCATAATCGAAGAAAGATACCTGCGTAGAATATCCTTTGTGATCAAGGCCGTATTTCGCTGCAGATTCAGTAAAGGTCAGGTCGTGGTTATTAATGTATAATTTATTCAGGCGGTTGCCATTACCCATATGGCCCGAATTGCAGATGTAAATATCCAGCCAACCATCGTTGTTGATATCGACAAACACCACACCCGTGCTCCACATACTATCCTGTTTAAACCCTGTTTTTGCAGTGATATCATCAAACTTAAAATTCCCCTTATTCAGGTACATTTTATTTTCTCCCATATTGGAAGTAAACAAAACATCAGGCAATCCATCATTATTGATATCGCCAACTGCTACGCCGCCACCGTTGTAAAAATTACGGAAGAGAAAACTGTTCTCCTGTTTACCATCTGCTACATCATTCCTGAAATTGATGCCGGTATTTTCTTCCAGTTCAAACAGGGTTTGTTTCTTTTCATTTTTACAGGAGCACAGGAAAAATGCGAAAATGGCAAGTGTGGAATAAGAAAAATATTTTATCATAAAACAATTACGTACGCTATGTTTCGGTTGAGTTTTCAAAATAAGAAAAAGCAATTGAAGTTAGCTGATAATCTCAAGGGTAAGCGATAATAT
>JAQBNJ010000100.1 GCA_028288645.1 Sediminibacterium sp. | reverse complement strand
TCTTGTTTTCGTTTTGGCAATAGTTCCAGTTAATGTAATGGATGGCTTCGCAGTTTCAACCTTAAAGCCTGAGACTGGAGCTTCTTTGCCAAGTATCGCATAACTGAATTGACTATTGATCATTTTTCTGAAGGCCGGAGCTTCAAGTGGAACAGTGACTTGCATACAGGTATCTCTGACGGGCGCTACCGGTTGTGCAATTGCACGGAAGGACACGATAAAACATAGCAGGAGCAGGAGAAACTTCATGAGAATGATGTTTTGATGAAATAAAATCGGGGGGAGAGGTCAAAATACGGTGCCCTTTTCATATTTGCAAGATCTTAATATATTTTTAATCATTTAATTCTAGGGTATTACACAGAAAAGTGCAGCCGCACTAAGCAGAGGAATATTGTATAACTGGTTACAACGCTCCATCTCAGCCCGGGCATGCCGGCGCAGGAAAACCCGCATGAATATTTGCGGATGAACTGATCGTTGCGTAAATCATAAGATAATCCATCATTATACTGATTGAATCTATTTTTAGCAGTTTAAAATGATACAACTTTATCGACCGAATACTCACTGCCATGTCTGAATTACAGTCCAGGTTTAACACGAAATATGTTTTGATGATCACCTTCATCTCTGCGATGGGGGGATACCTGTTTGGTTTTGACTTTGCTGTGATCTCCGGGGCACTTCCTTTCTTAAAGACAGAGTTTGGCCTGGATGAATATTGGGAAGGCTTTACAACCGCTTCACTGGCATTAGGTTGCATACTCGGTTGTTTGATAGCCTCTGAATTCAGCCGGCTCAAGGGAAGAAAACCGGCCCTGATGGCAGCGGCATTGATCTTCCTTGTCTCTTCTGTTTCTATGGCATTGGCGCCTTCTCTTGGTTGGTTTATATGCGCCAGGTTTTTTGCAGGAGTGGGCGTTGGTATGGCTTCTATGTTATCACCGATGTATATCGCCGAAATAGCGCCCGCAAATTTACGTGGCAGAATGGTGGCAGTAAATCAACTGACAATTGTTTCGGGGATACTAATTACAACTATTGTAAATTATTACCTGAGCAAAACAGGTCTTGATTCCTGGAGATGGATGTTTGGCCTCGGAGCAGCGCCTTCCTTGCTTTTTGTTCTCGGTGTTATTCTTCTGCCTGAGAGTCCAAGGTGGCTCGTGGCCAATGGTTTTCCCGGTAAAGCGGAACAGGTGCTCAAAAAAATAGGCGGAAAAGAATACGCAGAATCAACCGTTAATGATATTGTTCAATCTTTCGGCCGCAGTTCTTCCATCAGTTTGCGAACCATTTTTCAAAAAGCTTTTTTACCCTCAGTTTTTATTGGCATCGGACTGGCAATATTTCAACAGTTTTGTGGAATCAATGTCGTTTTCAATTTCACCACCACTATTTTTCAAAGTATCGGTTTTAGCCAGGATGACCAGTTGAAGCAAACCATGCTGATCGGTATGATCAACCTTGTTGTTACTTTACTTGCCATGTCGCAGGTAGATAAGATCGGAAGAAAAGCATTGATGCTGATCGGCGCTGCAGGGCTGGCTGTCTTTTATGTGATCAGCGCGATACTGCTGAAGATGAATTCTCCGCTGGCCGCCTATTCACTGCTTGGCGCGATAGGTATTTATGGATTATCATTAGCTCCTGTTACCTGGGTACTTATCTCCGAAATATTTCCCAATAAGATCAGGAGCGCTGCCACTACCATAGCGGTTGTATCCCTTTGGCTTGCCTATGGCATCCTGGTATTTACCTTCCCTATATTTTCCCGCATGGTCGGCGTATATGCACTTTTCTATGTGTATGCAGGCGTATGTCTCCTGGGATTTGTATTTGTCTGGTTTAAAGTAAAGGAAACAAAAGGAAAATCGCTGGAAGAAATGGATGACATTTTTACCGGTCATTGATCAATGTAATAACCTGCCGTAGCCCGTACTAACGTGATGGGTTACCCTATTTTCCCTGTAATAAATGCAGTTTACAATGGTAAAACTAATTAGATTTGGTTTCAGCGCGTGGCGCAATGTATTACCTGGTAATTACTGCCATATGAGTATCACCAAAAAAAGAGAAGGATTTAAGGGCCAGCGCGCCATTATCCTGCCTCCCAAAATTATTACTCACCATTGTGATGTACATCCTGTAGTCGGGCAATTATATGTAACCAATATCGGGTATTATCCAAATGCGCAATACCATCACAGGCAAAGACCCCATGGCGCCAGCCAGCATATTTTAATTTACTGCGTAAAAGGAAGTGGCTGGGCGAAAGTTGAAGGGAAAAAATATACAGTTAATCCGGGCGATATTATTTTAGTACCGCTTAATTCGTCACATGAGTATGGGGCAAACGAAGAAACGCCATGGACGATCTACTGGATTCACTTTAAAGGAGCTGGCAGCAATGCTTTTGTAGATATGATGCTGAAAAAAATGGGAGATTATGTTGCCCCCATTTCATTCCAGGAAAGCAGGCTGCATTTATTTGAAGAAATTTATACCAGTGTTGAAAGAGGGTATAGCACCGATAATCTTTGCTATGCAAGTTTGAACCTACAGTATTTTTTGGGCTCCTGTTGTTTTGACAGTAATTATAATTACCGTGCAAAACAGGAAAAGAAAGACAGTATTACCGTATGCATCAATTACCTGCAAAAGCATATCGATAAGCCGCTTGCCTTGCAGGCAATTGCCGAAGAAGTAAACCTGTCGGTCTCGCATTTTGCGGCGGTGTTTAAAAAAAGTACGGGGTTTTCCATCATTGAATATTTCAACCACCTGAAAACGCAGAAAGCTTGTCAATACCTGCAGTTCACCGATCTGCGGATCAATGAAATTGCTGATCGTTTAGGAGTAGAGGACCCGTATTATTTTTCAAGGATGTTTACAAAGATCATCGGGGTATCGCCTAATAAATACCGCAATGGTAAAAGATAAAAGACAGATTATAACAATTAGAAATTAAAAATTAAGAATAGTCTGTTGATACTGTTATAAAGCGCGCCATTTTAGTCTTTGCAATAAAAGAGAAACGAAGGAAAAAAGTTACTCCGAAATTCGGGGACGCTTATTTTCTTCGTTTCTCTTATATTGACATTTATTGCACGTAGATATGACGATGAACGGTTTGATATTTAAAATAAGTGAATAGTCTGTTTTAAATGTCGAATCGGTATTATTTTGTTCAAACAGGCTTTATCCAAACAGCCTGTCCACCAGAAGCAAACAGTTTTGTATCAAGAATAGTTGATGCGTTAACTTTTATTCTCCTGATAGAAATTTTGGTCCGGATCTTTGCTTCAGGATCGTCGTAATAAATACTTGCTTCATAATTTTTACCGGGTGATAAAAAATTCAGCGGGATCTTCAGTTCCCGTGCATCATTATTTGTGATAGTTCCCACAAACCATTCTTCACCTTTACGCCGTGCAACCGTTATGTATTTTGCAATTTCACCGTCCAGTACTTTGGTATCGTCCCAAACGGTTGAGATCTTGTCAAAGTATTCCAGCTCCGGTTCATCCTGCGAATCTGATGGTTTATCATACCAATACATAAATTGTAGCGGGCTATAGTAAATGGTTGATAAGGCCAGTTGATGCCCCCCGGTTGTTTTTAATTTTCGCGGTGCCTGCGTGTTTTGCAAACTGGCTTTTAATTCGGGGCGATGATAATAGCAGATCGTATAATCCGCAGCGCCTGCAATAAAACGTGTAAATGGCAAAGTTGCGTTGTTGGTAGCATCAGGCATTTCCTCGTTGCCATGCACGCCTTCCTGTGTCATTAAGTTTGGATAAGTACGGCTGAAGCCGGTTGGCCGATATTCGTCATGCACATCAACCATTAACTGGTATTTGGCGCATTTTTTTATTGCCTCATGTAACCAGGTGGTCCAGCGGTGAGAACCTACTTCTACAAAGCCAAACTTTACACCGCTTACGCCCCATTTCTGAAACAAGGGCAACAGTTCATCCAATTGCTTATACAACGCACGTTGATTTACATACAGGAACACACCAATGCCTTTTGATTTTGCATAACGGATCACTTCCTGCAAGTTCAAATCGCTTTTCGGGTTGCGTCTCGGATCCACATTTACTTTGGTGGCATCAGAGGCCACTATATATTCATAGCCATACCAGCCCGCATCGTAATGAATATATTGGAGATGACGCTTTACGGCAAAGTCGATCAGTTCTTTTGAGCCTTTCATAGAGAGGCTGATCTCACGCATTACTTTTCCAGGTTTGATCCATGCTGTATTTTTTATTTCATTGGGAGGATTGAGGTTGAGTAACAGGTCATTATTCGCCAGCAAATCTCCCGGTCGTTCTGCTACCATGATCACTCTCCATGGCGTAGCCACTGGCGTAAACAGGTCAACACGGTCGTACATAGAACAACTAATGGTATTCGCTTTATTGGGATTGAGTATAAATTTTGTACGCGAGTAGTTAACCATTTCGGCCTCTGCAAGACAGGCATACTTTCCACCAGGAAGCTGCAATACCAACGGCCTTTCACTTTCTCCGGGCCAGTTGCTCATAGGTAACAAACTGTAAGTACCCTGCGCCCTATTGGTAAACCATGCTTTTGTTCCTTCAGGCATGGTAAAATCTGTGAGTTCTTTTTGAATACTCACATCCGTACCACCTTCCGGATGTTCGGGAATAAGATAGCGGAATGCAATGCCCTCATTGTAGGCCCTAACCTGTATTTGAACTTTTGATCTTTCGTTGTTGCCATGTAGTAGTGAGATGATCATTTCTTCATAATGATCACGAATGATATTCCGCTCACCATACACAGGTTTCCATGCTGTGTCTTTTTTTGACATAGCGATATTTGACACCTGGAAACCTTTCTCCCAACCATTCAATCCCAATGCTGAAGAAAGTACAATGGGGTTTTGTTGATACGAGATTGTATACGCAGGAGCGCCTTCTTTTGAAAAAAAGAAGGAATAAACAAGCTTCCCATCAGGAGATATTAATTGTTTCGATTGTTGTGCATTCAGCAATTTAGTGCTTACCAACAGGCAAAGACAACAGGTTATAATTTGTATTGATTTCATCAGTAATTATTTTTTCTAATTTGTGATTAGATGTTTCGTCGTATTATAAACAGTATAAATAAGAATCAAAATTTTTATTCATAGATATGCTATTTTGATTTTATTCCCAGGTGTTACTTTCAGACCAATCATTTTCCCGTTTTCAAAACTGCCTTCAATGGTCGTTTTATCCGGACCTTTTACTTTAAAATGTACGTTCCATTCTTTAGGCCACGCAGGAAGTAAATACACGTTGTTGTCTTCATACTGAATGATCATCCTTTGCAGGGCGTTCATAGCAACGCAACCGTGGTCCTGGTCGGGAGTCCAATCGTAATTAGGACCCCAAAATGCAGGAAACCGGAAATTAGGATCGTGTGAAGAAAAACTTTCTATCACCATTTTTTTTGCTTC
>JAQBNJ010000385.1 GCA_028288645.1 Sediminibacterium sp. | reverse complement strand
CGATATGAGCGCCGCCTGCAGCGGTTTCTTATATGCATTGACCACCGGGGCGATGTATATTGAAAGCGGCCGTTATAAAAAAGTAGTGGTAGTAGGGGTTGATAAAATGAGCGCTATTGTAGACTATACCGACCGCGCTACCTGCATCATTTTTGGCGATGGCGCCGGCGCTGTACTCTTAGAACCGGCCGAAGATGGAACAGGAATTCTTGACAGCATTCTCAGGAGCGATGGAAGCGGCCGCCAGTATCTGCACATGAAAGCCGGTGGATCAGTAAAACCAGCCACGGTGGAAACAGTCCTGGCCAAAGAACATTTTGCTTACCAGGAAGGACAACCGGTTTTCAAATTTGCGGTAAAAGGTATGGCTGATGTAAGCGCCGAATTACTCGAACGTAATAACATGACCGGCGATGATATTGCCTGGCTCGTACCACACCAGGCCAATCTCCGCATCATTGATGCCACCGCAAATCGCATGGGTTTATCAAAAGAAAAAGTGATGATCAATATCCAGAAATACGGAAACACCACGGCGGCAACCATCCCCCTTTGTTTATGGGAATGGGAGAGCCAGTTGAAGAAAGGAGATAATATTGTGTTGGCAGCGTTTGGTGGAGGATTTACCTGGGGAGCAACCTGGGTGAAGTGGGCCTATTGATTTCTACAATTTTTTATAGCAGAGGCTGTCTCAAAAAAGGTGGCCTCTTTTATTTGGTGGAAATAGCACGCGGATGACGTGGAAAAAAACGGATTGGCGCAGATCTGTTAACGTTTTATCCGTGATGATCCGTTTTTTCCGCGTCATCCGCGTGCTATCCTTCAACTCCTGGAGTACAATATATAATCCGTCTGCGGGATCTTCTCCACTTGCAGTTGCCTTAACATCGTTACCAACTGCCCGCGGTGATAGGTACCGTGATTATTGATGTGTAACAGTATCTCTTTTACTTCCTGTTCAAAAGCTTCACCTTTCATATTCTTATAGGGCAACACATAACTGAGATCGGCGTCATTTGCAGAACGGATCCATTCTATCCATTGTTTATTTTGCTGTAGCAATCCATCTTCGATCTCCTGCATGGCAGGATGAAAACTAAGGCTGGGTACAATGATCTCCTCCATCTTATGCAGACGTTGCCACCAGATAGCGCTGGCATCCCATATATGCAGACAGGTTTTATAAACAGAGGAAAAACTGCTTATGATCTCCTGTTGTTGCTGTTCTTCGGTCAATGGCGATATCACCCGGAATAATCTTTCATTTGCCCAATGCTCATATTGCGCAAAAGAGGTTAATAATTGCTTCATGTTTAGTTACTTTTGGAGTAGCAGTTATGCAGGGCGCCCTGCGTAAAAATATTTTCAATCCAAAAATAATGAATAAAAAATTTCCTTTTAGTGGTATCAGTTCGGTGGCAATGCATGCGTCGGGACATGAGAATGCAGAGTATTCGCACCTCACGCCTATTTATGCCAGTTCCACATTCACATTCGATTCTGCGCAACAGGGCAGTGACCGTTTTGCCGGAGCGGATAAAACAAGGATTTACAGCCGCTGGGGCAATCCCACTTTTACCACTGCAGAAGAAACGATCGCCGCTTTGGAAACATTTGGCGTGAACGATGCAAATGGAAATCCATTGGAAGTAAAAGCATTGTTGCATGCCAGCGGGCAGGCGGCTATGACCACACTTTTTCTCAGCACATTAAAAAGCGGCGATACGGTTCTCTCCCATTTTTCTTTATATGGGGGTACGCACGAATTGTTTTTAAAAGTGCTGGCTGATACCGGTGTAAAAACCACGATCATCGATATGCGTGACCTGAACCTCGTGGAAGATGCGTTGAAAAAAGATCCATCCATTAAAATGGTTCATATTGAAACCCCCGCCAATCCCACCATACAATGCGTGGATATTGAAGAAGTAACTTTACTTGCCAAACAATACAATATACTGGTGTCGGTCGACAATACTTTTGCCACACCTTATTTACAACAGCCGTTTCGTTATGGAGTGGATTTTGTTTTTCATTCCACCACCAAGTTTCTCAATGGGCACGGCACTTCTATCGGTGGTGTTTTACTTGGAAGGGATCTTGAATTCATGCGCACCAAAGTCTGGAAATGGCACGCATTGCTGGGAGGCAACAGCAACCCTTTTGATGCTTTCTTATTAACGCAGGGAATGAAAACGCTGGAACTTCGTATGGACCGGCATTGTGATAATGCGATGAAAGTAGCGGAATATCTTTCGCAACATCCTGCTATCGGCCATGTAAATTATAATGGACTCGCTTCACATCCCGATCATTTGGTTACCACCAAACAAATGCGCCATCCCGGTGCGTTGATGAGTTATGAGTTGAAAGGAGGATTGGATGCCGGCCGTCGTTTTATTGATGCACTGCAAATGTGCGTTCGTGCTGTTTCGTTGGGAACCGTTGATACCCTTGTATCACATCCGGCAACCATGAGTCATTTTGGTTTGAAAAGAGAGGAACGCATCCAATTCGGTATCACCGATGGTTTGATCAGGATGAGTGTGGGGATCGAGAACATTGCAGATATTCTGACCGATCTGGAACAAGCTTTAGGGAAAGCATAGTCTGGAGACTGGAGTTAGAAGACTGGACGGAACACCGACTTTAAAAAGTATAACACAAAAAACGATTGCCATGCGTACACTGCTTTGCCTGCTCATCACCGGTTGCCTGTTTATGTCCTGCAACAGCGGAAAATATGATACCATTATACGCAATGGAATGGTTTATGATGGCAACGGCGGAGCACCTTTTAAAGCAGACATCGCTATTAAAAATGATACGATCGCATTTATCGGTGATCTCTCAAAAGAATCTGCGAAGCAGGAAGTAGATGCAAAAGGAATGGCAGTAACACCTGGATTTATCAATATGCTTAGCTGGTCGCCGGTAACATTGATTGAAGACGGAAAGTCGCAAGGTGAGATCCGTGAAGGTGTGACACTGGAAGTATTTGGCGAAGGCGAAAGCATGGGGCCGCTGAATGCAAAGATGAAAAAAGAAATGCAGGATGATCAGCCCATCTATAAATTCAAAGTAGACTGGAATACCCTGGGTGAATACATGCATTCGATGGAAAAAAGAGGGATCAGTTGCAATATTGCATCTTATGTTGGCGCTACTACCATTCGCACGAATGTAATAGGCGAAGACAATCGCGATCCAACGCCCGCTGAATTAGATAAAATGAAAGCGCTTGTAAAACAGGCCATGGAAGAAGGTGCATTAGGTGTTGGTTCTTCATTGATCTATCCACCTGCATTCTTTGCCAAAACAAATGAACTGACCGAATTGTGCAAAGCTGCAGCACCCTATGGCGGCGGTTATATTTCTCATATGAGAAGTGAAGGAAATAAACTGAATGAAGCAGTGGAAGAACTCATCACCATCGCCAAAGAAGCGAATGTGCATGGCGAGATCTATCACCTGAA
>JAQBNJ010000371.1 GCA_028288645.1 Sediminibacterium sp. | reverse complement strand
TCTCCGGCTCTTTTAAAAATTGATGGCGATAAGATCGAATCAGTTTCTTTGAAAGATGTGAATTATTCAAGCATTACGTTGAATGATGTTGCTGCAGAAGATGCAAAAGACGGAAGGGGCCGCCCATTGCGCATGTCCAGCATTTCGGATCTTGGATTTGATAATGGTAAAGTACTGGTAAGCGGTTTATCCAACAAAGAATTCAGTTCTACTTTGCGCAGCATTCCTTTTCCTTTCACTGATAAACAGGACCAGGCTTCTCTTGAAATGTATCATGGCGCACATGGCCGTTATGAAACAACTTCACCGATCAGGACCTTTACAACAGCAAAAATAAACGGCAAGGATTATATCATTGCCAGCTATACCTGTACGCCACTGGTATTGTATCCACTTGATGAATTAAAATCAGGTATGCATGTAAAAGGAAGAACGATTGCAGAAATGGGCAGCGGAAATACACCGATCGATATGACCACCATTACCAAAGGCGGAGACACCTACCTGATCATGGGTAATACGGCAAGATCCGTATCTGAAGTGAATTACAAAAGCATTGCAGCATTTGAAGGCACTTTAACCGAGCCGGTAAAAGGCACAGCAGGAACAGCTTTTACGCTTCTTCCAAACCTTGACAAAGTAATGCAGATGGATAAACTCGATAACAACCATGTAGTGATCATGCAGAAAAAAGCAAATGGCGCTGTTGACCTGTTGACCACAACCAATGATGCCCTTTAATAAAAGTATACAACATATTTTCAGCAGGTTATGCCATTCGCGTAACCTGCTGTTTTTTGTGGTAATGATAAGCGCAAGCTGCAGGCAGGAACAAAAGAATATTACCATTGTATGGGAGAAAGACCAGGCGAAAGCGATACGTTTTCCGGCAAGCTGGGCAAAGGATATCGCAAAAGATTCTTTTGGAAAATATATACAGGTAAGGCTGTTGCAAGACACAAATGCCACTGCTATCTTAGGCGATTACAAAACGGATATTGATATTCTGTTCGAACCTTTGATCCCTTTTTCACATGGATTACAATACGCCATTTTTGTGAAGGATATAAAGACAGGGGAATTTTCTGTTCCTGCTGCTGACAGCAAAGACGCACCGCAGGTAATTTCTTCCTATCCGCAGCAGGATACGGTTCCTGAAAATCTTTTGAAGATCTATATCCGGTTCTCACATCCCATGACCGAGAGCCGTTCAGCGAATTATATCAAATTAGTAAAGAACGGAACAGATACTTTGCATGATGTGTTCCTTGACCTGCAACCGGAATTATGGAATGAGGACCGGACAGTTATTACCATCTGGCTCGACCCGGGAAGGATCAAACGTGATCTTCAACCCAATTTAAAATTAGGTGCGCCTTTACAGGCGTTTGGAAAATATCAACTCCTCGTTTCTAAACAATGGAAAGATGCAGTGGGGCGATCATTGGATAAAGATTATACATGGTCATTCGTAACAGCCGGCCGTGATAGTTTATCACCCGATCCAACCAAATGGAAAATGCATTTGCCAAAAGCATCTTCAAAAGAACCAGTGGTTATTGAGCTGGACGAAGTGCTTGATCATTTCTTATTGATGGAGAGTTTGCAGATCACTAATAAAAATGGTGCAACTGTAAATGGCAAGTTTACGGTTCATAACAAAGACAAAGTAATTAGCTTCACGCCTGCTGAACCATGGGTTGCGGGTGATCATACCTTGGTGATCGCATCAAGGCTAGAGGATCTGGCAGGTAATAATCTGAACAGGCCTTTTGACAGGGATGTTACGAAAACAAAACAGCCATCAACACAAACTCATTATAGCAAGAATTTTTTGATTGAAAAATAGTTGCCACAGACGACACAGATTAGCACAGAAAAAGGGCCGTGCTACGCAGCCTGCCAGTATGCAACTCTGTACAGATTTTTTTCTGTGCTAATCTGTGTCGTCTGTGGCAAAAAAAATAATAAACATGCGCATACTATTCACCATCGCTCTGTTATCACTATTCAGTTTTACCATCATTTCAAAAAAACCGATCGTCAAAGACGAATACACACTTGTATGGTCAGATGAATTTAACACCGATGGTGCGCCGGATGCTGCCAACTGGAATTTTGAAAAAGGTTTTGTGCGCAACCATGAAATGCAATACTACCAACCCGAAAATGCCTGGTGCGAAAAGGGCAATCTTATTATTGAAGCACGAAAAGAAGACAAACCCAATCCCGGCTATGTGGAAGGCAGCACCGATTGGCGAAAAAGCAGGCCCACTATAAATTACACTGCATCCTGCATGCGCACTTCCGGATTAAAGTCCTGGCAATACGGCCGTTTTGAAATGCGTGGTCGCATCGATATCAGCTCGGGTATATGGCCCGCGTGGTGGACATTAGGCATCAGCAAAGGATGGCCCGGCAATGGTGAAATAGATATCATGGAATTTTATCGCGGAAAATTGCTGGCGAATGTTGCCTGCCTCGGTCCCGACCGTAAAGCTGAATGGTTCAGCAATACCTTTCCCACAGATTCATTGGGTGGAACAAAATGGTCAAGCAAATTTCATATCTGGCGCATGGACTGGACAGAAGAATTTATTGCGCTATACCTGGATGATGTCTTACTAAACAAAGTTAGCTTAGACAAACTCGTTAATAAAGACGGAAGCAATTTCAATCCATTCAAACAACCGCATTATATGCTATTGAACCTTGCATTGGGCGGGGATAATGGAGGTAATGTAGAACAAACTTCTTTCCCGAGAAGATTTGAAGTGGATTATGTGCGGGTGTACCAGAAGAAAATGTAGGCACTCCGTTTTTTAAAGAATTTCACGCAAAGGCGCTAAGGAGCAAAGGCGCAAAGGGTTAATTCGTTGTTGACTATTGCTTTGATTGAGCAATAAAAAAATGAAAATAAATAATCATTCCAAGTGAATTGGCTATTAGTTAAGCTACCATAACTATCGAAATTCCTTTGCGTCTTTGCTCCTTAGCGCCTTTGCGTGAAACCCTAGTGTGAAACAAAAAAATCCCGGCCACTTTCGCAGCCGGGGGTAAGGATCATTTTAGCCCGCAGTAAAAAAAACGATTCCTTAGTATCCTGGATTTTGTGTCAGGCTGGTATTTACTTTCAGGTCATTGAACGGTATCGGCATCACCCATCCTCTTTCGGTAGAAGTGATGGAACATTTACTTGCGCGCGAAGAACCCGTAGAACCACATTCTGCCCGCACGATAGATTTAGTGCTCCTGCGCAGATCGAACCAACGATGCCCTTCACCCAATAATTCAACTCTTCTCATGGTTAGGATGGCATTGAGTAATGTTGTTCCTGTTTCCACGCCGATCGTCACTCCCCTGTTGGTGCGTAAACTATTCAAATCTGTGAGCGCTGTAATATCACCGGTACGTTGTTTGGCTTCAGCACGCATCAACATCATTTCGCCGGCCCTGTACACTTTAAAACTTCTTACGCCATTGTATTTCCAGCAAAGCGTTTTGGCAACGCCACCTACACCTGCCTGGTTAAAACGTGTTACATTGGTATTGATATACGCGCCCCCCATAGATTGAATGATGGAAGTGGTGGCGGCTGTTACGCGGTAAGAAGCAGAGCTGCCGTTAGTAGCGCCGCCCGGCCTCAATGCATTATCAGAAGGAATAGCCCAATATACTTCTGTTGCAGGTGAGGCTTCTGTAGCAGTCGTAAACATGCTTGAATATCCTGTCGAATTTGTCAGTGGCCTGTTATTCAAAGCAACCGTTGCATCGGCTATTACATCACTGTATTGTCCGGCATAATAATTTACGCGCGCACGGATCG
>JAQBNJ010000314.1 GCA_028288645.1 Sediminibacterium sp. | reverse complement strand
AAGTGAAAAAGGTTTTGGAAAAAGAACGGCTGTTGATGAATACCGCATCACCAACCGCGGTGGTAAAGGTGTTAAAACTATCAACGTAACCGAAAAAACCGGAAGTTTGGTCGGTATTTTGTATGTGACGGAGAAAGAAGACCTGATCATTACCTGCAAATCAGGTGTTACCATCCGTACCGGTATCGTAGATATCAGGGCCGCAGGACGTGCCACACAGGGTGTAACGCTGATCAAACTGGACGATGGCGATGAGATAGCCGCCATTTCACAGATAGAAGAGCAGGATGAAGAAGTGGTGGTTGTGACAGAAGCTGTGGAGATCATACTGGACGATGCCACAGTAGAGATCAACACCATTGAAGAAGAGAGCAAGGAACCGGATGAAGATAAAACTGAAGACAACACTGATACAACAACTGAAAATCAATAACAAACCCTCCATTATGAAGAAACTTTTATTGCTTGCGATGTTTGCCGTTTCAATACAACTGGTGCATGCGCAGGATCTGAAAAAAGTGCAGACCGCGTACATCCTGAATAAGCTGGATGATGCAAAAACTGAGGTAGACAAAGTGATGGCCGATCCTAAACAGAACGCAAAAACGGAGGCACTCTACTGGAAAGCCAAAGTGTATTCAGCGTTGTACAAGGAGCCGAATATGCGTACAAAATATCCTACGGTAACAAAGGAGGCGGATGATGCCATGAGAAAATACATAGCTGCCGATCCCGCTTTTGCAGAAGTAAAAGCAAGAGGTGCAGAACCTTTCTTTGATATGTATTCTACAGCGTTTGCAAACGGCGTAAAGGTGTTCAACGACAAAAAATGGGAGGATGCAGTAACTGCTTTTTTATCTGCCGTTGAGTACAGCGATTATATCTTTAAGAACAAATGGAGCAATGCTGCCATTCCGTTTGATACCACATCTATCCTTTACCTGGCATATGCATACCAGAATTCATCCAAGCCCGCAGAAGCAACTAAGTATTACGCAAGGCTGGCTGATAATAAAGTAGGGGGCGAGAATTATATTGATATCTACAAGTTCCTGGCTAATCATTTTACCATCACCAAGAACGAAGAGATGTTCAAGAAATACCTGGCAATAGGTAAGGAGCTGTACCCAAAATTCTCATGGGAAGAATTCGAGATCGACTACATGGATCAGAACATGACGCTTACACAAAAATCTGAATTGTATGATAAAGAAGATGCATCAGGAACGCTCAGCGAAATGAAATACCTGCAGTTTGGTGATATCTTCGTGAACGCAAAGAACAAAGACAAAAGCCTCGACAGCCTGGCCCAACTGAAATATACATTGAAAGGCGGTGAAGCTTTCAAAAAAGCATTTGCGAAGAATGGCCAGAATGCAATTGCCGCATTTAACGTAGGCGTTATTTACTACAATATTTTTGGCGAATACGATGATACCTATGCCTACAACATCCGTTTGATGCAGGCGTTGAACACCGCTTTTGCAGACAGGCCCGTTGAAAAAGATCCCGTTAAAAAAGCTGCTGCTCTTAAGGCACAGAATGCAAAACTGGAACCTTTCAAAGCCGCTAATGCCCTTCTTGAAAAACCAATGATGGAGAACCTGAATACCTCTCTCGAATGGCTGGAAAAATCATACGTGATCCTGAAAGAGAAAGCCACTAAGAACAGTACGGAAAAAGGCATCCTCAATAAATCGGTAGATTTCCTTGCCAACCTGTATGCCTACAAACGCGACAAGCTGAAAGGAACCGATCCAAAAGCGTTTGACGCTTATGATGCAAAGTATAAAGAATACGATGCCCTACACGGCAAATTTTAATTCAACCTATTTTTGAAAAAACGCTGGCCCGAAAGCCAGCGTTTTTTGTTTGGATCCTGCAAAATAATACTACCGTTGAGGGCTAACAAAAAGAACGTCATTTCGATCCCGCGTATTGGCGGGAGAGAAAACTCATCCAGGTTAGCAGATAAGTTCTTAGAAACTCATGGATAAGCCTGCATGAGATTTCTCATGATGCTTCGCTCACTCGAAATGGAGTTTACTTCCTGAACTCACTAAACACCTTATCATCCTTCTTCGCATGACAGGCAACGCATTGCGTTCTGACGGTGGCAGTAAGTATGCGTTCGGTATGGCTGTCTCCTCCAAATTCTTCATAACCCCATCCGCCGGTACCCGCATATTGTAAGCTGTCTTTCACCATCACATCACTATGTCTGCGTTCACCTTCCAGTGTGTTCCCGTTTTGTTCTTTGGCTTCGATCACATCAAACACCAGAACCGACCCTTCAGGAAAATAACCGGATGTATAACCCTGCATCGCTTTTGCATTGGCATAGATATGATGGTAACCGCCACTAACCTGGAAGCTCGGACTTGATGGCCCGATCAATCCTGTTTTCACATGTGTCCACATACGATAGCCTTCAGGGTAGGGCACTCCAGCATCAGCAGAAAATCTGCCCGGAGTAAAGCCTGTTGATACAAGAAACCCGGTAATGATCGCGAGTATTACAATAATATTTTTTTTCATGGCAATTGTTTTGGTTTTGAATATGATTCCTGAATTTCGATAATATCAACCGGTTTTTTTTGATAAACCAGCAGACTTGGCCGCCCGCTCAACAAACAACACAAAAAATTCAACGGTTTGGCCTTTCCGTTAGAAAAATTACAATGAGTATAATCGAAGGAGGATCATGAACGAACTGTTGCCCGCGTTGGTTTTGCGCATGATATTGAAAAGCACTAATTTTATCAAGGAATCAGTCTTGCCAATTATGCGGCCATTACAAACCTCCGACGACGATTGCTTGATTCCCCTTTTGGCAGGGGGGGGATGCGGGAGCTTTTACTGAAGTGTATCACCGTTACCATGTAGCTATTTACCAGAATATTTACCGCCTCACAAAAGATGCTGCTGCAACAGAGGACCTTGTGCAGGAAACCTTTATTACCGTATGGCAAAAAAGAGACCGCATCGTAACCGGCAGGTCGTTGGCCGGATGGTTGTTCGTGATCAGCTATCATCTATCCGTAAATTATCTCAAGAGGAAACTGGTTGAACTGAAAGCTGCGCACACACATACCCTTACCATTGCGCATATAGAAACGGTTGATGATTATGACCGGCAGATGGCCCTGCTTGATGCAGCAATCCTGAAATTATCCCCGCAAAAAAGACGTGTGTTTACATTATGCAAACTGCGTGGCAAAACCTATCAGCAGGCGGCCAACGAACTCAATATTTCAAATCATAGTGTGAAAGAATATCTCTCCGGCGCTATGAAAGCTGTGCGCGAATACACGGTGTCTCATCCGGAGTACATTATTGCGCTTCCGTTACTCCAGTCACTTTTGATCTTTTGATGCACCACTTTTTGTAGTTTTTGATGCCACCGCACAAAAAAAGCACGAGTGCGAAATGTTTGTTTTTTTGTATCTTTAGAATATGCAAAACACCGGTTTAGCAATACGGCACAAATTATACGATTTCATCCGGCTGGCTGATGATAAAAAACTGGCCGCCCTGTATCATTTACTCGAAGATGATATCCGGGAAACGCAGGCATGGTGGAAAGACAAGGCATTTACCAAAGAACTGGACAACCGTTTTGAGGCACTCGAAAACGGAACTGATAAAGGTATTACCATTACCCAACTGGGCACCTCTATAGATAAACTCCGGAAGAAAAGATATGGCTAATACGGCAAGTTACAGTGCTGTTATATCCAGCCGCGCACAAAAGGAGATCACAGCAGCCTGGGCCTGGTACGAAGACAGGCAGCAGGGCCTTGGCGACCGTTTTGTAAAAGAACTAACCGGGCGCATTCACAAAATAGAACAAACACCCAACCGCTATCCTACCCGGTATAAATCTTACAAAGAAGCTCCCGTTCCTGTTTTTCCTTATCTGGTTATTTACCGCCTTAGCGGCACCAAAAACATAGTCTGGATTGTTTCGGTATTCCACACATCCCTGAATCCGAAAAAAAAGTATAAGTAGAACATTGGAATACCTGTACTTTCCCTGTTCCACAGAAGGTGCACCAAATGCCAAAAAGCGGTGCATCAAAAGCTCATAAATGACAATTCCAATTATTTTTTAAATAAAAAACCGGGCGATCCCCCCATTTGCGCAACCCGCTTGTATTAATCATACCAAACGCTTGCCTAAGTGGATCAAACAACCGCACGACTCGAAGAGTTGCTAAACAAATCTTCTCTCTCCGAAGAGGAGATCCATTGGTTACTGGAATACCTCCGGCAATCAGATACGCCTGAACTGCGCCAGGCGTTGCTGGAGAAATTTGCAGGGGATCTCTCATCACACCATAACACTACATCGCTACAACCCGGTATTTCTGAAAAAATGTTACAGGCGATCCTTGCCGAAACGGAAACTTCGCAAGAGACAACCACTTCAAGACCTGCCCGCTGGAAAAGGATCGCGGTGGCTGTTTGCATCATTGGGTTGATAGCGGTCAGCTATTTTATTATTTCGAAGAATAAGATTCCCGATATCCCTGTCACAACTGCAAAAGTAATACGCACTGAT
>JAQBNJ010000270.1 GCA_028288645.1 Sediminibacterium sp. | reverse complement strand
AACTTTTGACTTTGCATATTGCGGCATAAACCAATCTTCCTCATTCCAATCACCCTTATTTTTTCGCTGGTGTAAATACATTCTCGCCATACTACTGTACACACCCGCCAGTTCAAAAGGCGTTACTTCGCATCCGCCGAGTATGAGGCTCATGCCATAAAAGTCTGCGGGTTGTGTGAGTGTACTGAAGCCGCATTGCTTGAGTACATTGTAAAATCTTTGGTACTTGTATTGCTGCAACATTTTAACCGCAGGAATATTCAGGCTGCGTGACAAAGCTTTGTTGGCGGGTACGGCACCATCAAAACCCAGGTCAAAATTCTGTGGCGTGTAACCGCCGATCTGTGTAGGAATATCAGGAATCAGTTGTGTGGGAAGCATACTTCCTTCTGTTAACAGGGATGCATATAACAAAGGTTTCAACGTGCTGCCCGGACTGCGCGGTGCAGACAACACATCGACATGGCTTTCCAATGAGACGTTTTTTGGTTCGTAGATATTTCCTATGTACGCAAGAATATTTCCAGTTTCAATGTCCATCACCATCGCCGCTGTGTTGTTTACCTGGTTGCCCTTCAATTGTTCGTGGTGAATGCTTACCATCCGGTTTACCTGTTGCTGCAATTTTCCATCAATGGTGGTTTGTATGCCTGAGGAAAGAATGGCATTATCTTTTTTTAGTGAAGCGTATTCTTTTTTAAAACGGTCGAGTAAATGAGGTGCGAGTTGTGGTAATGCTTTGGGTTCACCGGGTAAGGGTTCCAGTTTAGAAAGCGCAGCGGTTGTTGCATCAATGGTTTTGTTCGCTGCCAGTTTATCGATGAGAGAATTTCTTTTTCGCAAAAGTATTTCCCTGTTCTTACCAGGGTGCACCAGCGATGGTGCATTTGGCAATATAGCCAGCGCAGCCATTTCTCCCCAGCTGAGTTGTTCGGCGCTTCTGCCAAAATAGCGCCAGGCTGCGGCATCTAATCCAACCACATTGCTTCCGAATGGTGCATTGGATGCATATAAGGCAAGGATCGTTTTCTTACGGTAAGTACATTCCATGCGAACCGCGAGGATGCTTTCTTTTAGTTTGGTCCATAGGTTCCGTTTATTATTTTGTTTGAACAAACGGATCACCTGCATGGTTAATGTACTGCCGCCACTTACTGTTTTACTGTTGCCGGAATTCTGCCTGACCGCACGGATGATCGCAACAGGATCAACACCGGGATGATACCAGAAGCGTTTATCCTCGAAAGCGACAATACATTTTGCAAATTTCTCTGGAACTTTTTCGTTGTACGGAAACCTCCATTGGCCGTCTGATGCAATGGAGGCATTTAATAAATGGCCCTCGCTGTCGGTAATAAAAAAACTGGTAGGATTATTAAAGAGCCTGCTGGGTAATGAAAAGCAGAATGTAATGAATAAAACAAACAGTACGGATACTATAAGCTTTTTTTTCAGCGACCAATTTTTTATCCTGCCGATTAGCTGGTACTTCATTGTAATGATTGTCATCCTAAACTAACGAATAGTCTTACTCTTTGTGCAATTGGAAACTCTCTGTGTACCTCTGTGCTCTCCGTGCCTCTGTGGTAAACCCTTCGCTTTGAATTTTTTCACCACAGAGACACTGAGAGCACGGAGTTTCACAGAGAATTACCTCACCTTCAACAATGTTTGTATAATATCATAACGCATTACTGCTCTACTTCCACCCATCTGCCGCTGATATTACTGCTGATCGTATGATCATACATCGCCTCGCAATACACACCGGGCCAGTAATACTTGCCGAGGTAGGCCGCATTCAACTGCACATAATACGTCAACGACTCTCCGGCTTTGATATTGAAATAATGATAGACCCTGTCATCACGGATATCCATGTATTGACTTTCAGACGATTTGAAACCACCCTCACTGTTATACAAACGCGTATTCAATATTTCCCATCCGCCCGGGAACAATTGCGTTAATGCCATTTGTGTGTACATGCCACGCCTGCCGGGATTTTTGATCGTGACCTTTGCAACGAAATCAGTTCCCTGTTTGATCTTTGCTGGATCGATCGTATTTCCAGTTGTGTTTTGATAAGTGGCGCTTAGTTCTAAAATATCAGGATTGCTTTTCGATGGAATAATTTCTGTGCTCAGCGGTTGTCCTTCATTGATCACTCTTACATACAATACATTTTTTCCGTTATTGGTAAGCTGTGTATTGGCTTTGCCGCCTTGCCATAACACTACGGTTTGTGATATGCTTGATGAGGAACTGATGGAAAGCGATTGCCCGCCCGCTTTACCACTTGCATTGATCTTGACATTCTCCTTGATAGAGCCGCTATACTTTGCGATCGCCAACAAACCATACGCTGTGGTCTGCGTACTATACCAGTTATCCTGCGCAAGGTCGGCGGCTATCGTTCTTACTAATTGGGCTGCTTCTGTGCGCCTGTTCATAATAGTAAGTGTTTCCAGTACCATCGCTTCGTCACGGAGATTGCTGCCATAGCTGATGCCCCAATAGGTTCTTTCGCTGAAAGTAGTTGGTAAACCAGAGATGAGTTGCAGAGCCACTTGCGTTTGTCCCACTAAGTAATACGCTGCTGCCAATCGCCATTTTGCTTCCACTGTAATAAATTTGTACTCTTTCAAACGGTTCATTGCGCCGATCTCGGGTGATTTGTTCAATGCCAAAAGATATAGACGATACGCTTGTGCAAGGTCAACTCCATACCCTGGCTGAACTGTAACATTCCATGCAACCGCTTTGCCATGCTGGTAATTTCTCCATTGCTGTAATACAGAGGCAGGAACATTATAACCTCTTGCTGATGCTTCCAATAAAAAATGGCCGGCATAATTGCTACCCCATTCATCATCTTCATTCTCCCCTGGCCAGTAACTAAAACCGCCATTGGGTGTTTGAAAATTCTGGATCTTTTGTATCGCTGCGCGGATATTACGATCTATCTCCGATTTGCGTTCGCTGTTAAGTTCCATCAACTGGTGCAATACCAATTGCGGGAACACGGAAGAAGTTGTTTGCTCAATACATCCATGTGGATATTGAATTAAGTAATTCAAACGCTTCTGCAGGTTGATGGCAGGGATTGATGAAATCTCCAGTGTAGCTTTACTGCTATTGCCTTCGCCGATCATCGCTGTTGTATTGCTCCAGCTTTGGCCCGGTTGCAAAGTGGCTTCTGTAACCTGTGTAACAACAGGATTCGGGTTCCTGATATCGATCTCTATTTCATACACCGCCGTTTCTTTACCTGATGAAGCCGTTACTTTTATTTTACCAATGCCTGTTTTGCTTTTCACTCTTGCTGTGAAATAAGCAACCTGTTCCCCGGTCTTTGCAAAACTGATATTCTGGTCGCCTGTGGCTTCAATAAATGGATTGCTTTGTAAACGGAGATTTACATTTTTAATGGAAGACTCGGTTGCAAAAACAGTAACGGGAATTTTCAATTCTTCTGATGGCCCCAATATGCGTGGCAATGTGGCCAGCAACATCAAAGGTTTTTTTACTTTGATTGTTTTTTCAGCCATGCCATAACTTCCTTCATTTGCAGCGATCACCATGGCGCGAACGCTTCCCATATAAGGTGGTAAACTAAAACTATGTGTGCGGCTGCTGCCGTTGCTTGTAAAAGGACCCATGAATTTGACAACGGGTTTAAACCGGTTGGCCCTTCTCGTTTTTGAAGAGAGTTCTCCTTCGCCATCACCACCAATGGTAAGTATCCTTTGCAATTCACCACCCCATGCGCCGATCACATAATCGTACACATCCCAGCTTTTTACACCC
>JAQBNJ010000267.1 GCA_028288645.1 Sediminibacterium sp. | reverse complement strand
TGGTGTAATCCTGAAAAATTAAGTATACAGGTTGATTTTCTTCAAAAGAACAGCGACTATGTTTTATGCTATGGCGACTATGAAGAAATATTTGCTGATGGCAGCCATTTCAGTCTTATTAAAACATTATATGAAAGCGGAGATATCTTTAATAACCTTCTGTTTCAATTCGATATCAGTATTATAACAACCATGTTGCGAAATTCTTTGTTAAAAGAATCAGGCCTGCAATTTGATTCACATATAAAAGCTTCAGAAGAATATTGCCTGTTTATGCAACTTGCCAGCAGGTACAAGATCGGTGTTATCAAAAAAGTGCTGGCAAAATACAGGGTACATGCATCTTCACTTACTTCTGCATCATTGTCTATACTGGGTTATGAAAGAAGATATACTCTAAATAAGATACTGGAAAACAATCCTTCTTTAAAAGAGAGTCACAAAGAAGCCTTTAAGGAAGCATATGCGAGGGCCGACTACTACGATTCAAGGTGGTTTATGTCGCAAAAAAAACATCTATCAGCGTTTAAGAGCCTGGCAAATGTTGCCTTTGTGAGTAAAAGATATTTTGCGCTGTTATTGCTGACCCTTTTTCCGTCAATTGTTTGGGATAAGATACATTTAAAAAAGAGGAACCGTACATAATGCCTAATAACAGAAAACCTTTAGGCTTTAGCATTGATTTCTCCAATCCGGTCACGATCTATGCAACAATCTGGTTGTCCGCAGTTTATTTGTATTCCCTTGAATTTACAAACAACATACTGGGGATGAATGATAGCTTCCGTATATTGATTTCCGGTACGATCATAAGTTTTGTGTTTATTTTTTTTGGTATTTATATTATACAGATCAATTCAAAAAAATATAAACTAAACATAACGCGTTCACTAAAAAATAATACTCCTGAACAGATTACGAGATTTAAACATGTTCTCCGGATCATACTTAAATTCTGGATAACAGCCACCCTGCTTGAAGTAGTATTATTTGGTGGCGTTCCGCTTACTACTGCGGTGATATTTGGCAACTATGACCTTGACTACAAGGCTTTCGGGATCCCAACATTGCATGGACTTTTAAATGCATGTTACTATACGATAGTCGCTGGCTTTTTTCTGCATTACCGTTTAACAAAGAATAAAGCCAGTTTATGGAAAATGTTGATTCTCCTTACCTGGCCCTTACTTGTAATGTCACGTGCCATGTTGCTTTGGGCGCTGGTTGAAATACTGTGCATGTATTTTCTTTTGAACAGGATCAATTTTAAGAAGGTACTATTCATCATTGTTTTCTTTATAGGGTTTATCGTACTTTTTGGAATACTCGGCGATAGCAGGGCCGATAAGGATGTTAATCGTTTTAGTACCGATAACTTTATCAATGAAAAATATACAGTAGTAGGTGAGGCGTTGCCGACAGGTTTCGTATGGGTGTACTTATACATAACTACACCTATAAACAACATTGTATTAAATATCGACAATCTAGACCCTAAATATGATTTCAAATATTCATTAGCGGCATTGTTTCCCAGCCTGATACGCGACCGGCTTTTTTCGGAAAGCGATAAATTTGCAGTTGAACTTGAGAATGAAGCGTTCAATGGGTCAAGTTTTTTTGCAAATTATCTCCATGATTTTGGCGTATGGGGCACAGTGGCCTTTGTGGCTGTTCTAGAATTCATTTCTGTATGTTTATTTTTTTCGGCTAAATCAGGTAAGATTGGAGGTGCGATAGCATATTCTGCGTTTTTTTACGCACTTATGACCAGTGTTGCTTTTGATAATTTCATCAGCCTGGTTACTATATTTCAGATTTTTCTAGGTCTATTTATTAATTCATACATTTACCGAAAACCTCAAAAAAAGTATGTTCAAGGATAAAATTTTATTGATTACGGGCGGAACCGGGTCATTTGGAAACGCAGTACTTAAAGGAGTTGTAAATACTGATATAAAGGAAATTCGCATATTTAGCCGTGACGAAAAGAAACAGGAGGATATGAGGATCAATTTTAAAAATTCAAAGATTAAGTTCATCATAGGAGATATAAGGGATTTTAAAAGTATCAACCAGGCAACCGTTGGAGTTGATTATATATTTCATGCCGCAGCGCTCAAACAGGTGCCATCATGTGAGTTTTATCCCATGGAAGCCGTGAGGACAAATGTATTGGGAGCGGAAAATGTATTGGAAGCTTCGTTCCAGAACAATGTAAAACGTACGATAGTCCTTAGTACTGATAAAGCGGTTTATCCAATTAATGCTATGGGAGTTTCCAAGGCTATGATGGAAAAACTGATGATAGCAAAATCAAGACTTCTGGATCCTGAAAAACAGGTTTTTTGTGCTACAAGATATGGAAATGTAATGGCCAGTCGCGGAAGCGTAATCCCATTATTTGTGAGCCAGATCAAAAGTGGAACTCCGATCACTGTTACGGATCCGAATATGACGAGATTCATGATGTCATTGGATGATTCTGTTGAATTGGTCAAATTTGCCTTTACCAACGCTAAACCCGGTGATATCTTCGTCCAAAAAGCGCCTGCATCAACTATTTATGATATTGCCCTGGCTTTGAAAGAAATATTCAACGCAGATAATGACATACAAGTAATGGGTACACGACATGGCGAGAAATTGTATGAGACATTGTTGACCCGCGAAGAAATGGTAAAGGCTTCTGACCTTGATAAATTCTACAGTATACCCTCCGACGACAGGGATTTAAATTACACCAAATTTTTTACTGAAGGAGAAGTGAGGACCTCAACTGCACATGATTACAATTCTCACAACACAAGGCGTCTGAATGTTGCTGAAACAAAAGAAATGCTGTTGAAACTGGACTTTATTCAAAACGAGTTAAAAAGCTATAAAACAAAATAACTATGATAAAAGTGATGACAATTGTTGGAACAAGACCTGAGATAATTAAACTAAGCCGGGTAGTTGCAGAATTGGAGCAATATACAAATCATGTCCTGGTTCATACAGGTCAGAATTATGATTATGAATTGAATGAAATTTTCTTTAAAGAACTCAATGTAAAGCGGCCTGATCATTTTCTTGAAGCAGCAATGGATACACCGGCGGGGACCATAGCAAAAGTGATCGAGAAATCGGATCTCGTGATGGAAAAAGAAAAACCTGATGCTTTACTGATCTATGGAGATACAAATAGTTGCTTGTCTGTGATCTCTGCCAAACGCAGGAAGATCCCGATATTTCACATGGAAGCCGGCAACAGGTGTTTTGATCAGCGCGTACCGGAAGAGATCAACCGCAAGATCGTTGATCACCTAAGCGATATTAACATGCCACTGTCGGAGCATGCCAGAAAATACCTCATCGCTGAAGGTATTCGTCCTGAGACCATCATAAAAACCGGGTCATGCATGAAAGAAGTTTTAAACTTTCATGCAGCAGATATTGATGGCAGCGATATCCTTGAAAAAGAAAATCTAACTCCCGGAAAATATTTTGTTATCAGTATTCACAGGGAGGAGAACGTGGACTATGAAGCCAATTTTAAAAATCTTCTTGAATCGATCCAGGCTATTGCAGCGAAATACGATATGCCCGTGATCATATCTACACATCCGCGTACTAAAAAGAAACTAAGTAGTATTGGTTATATCAATAATGATCCACGCATTATTTTTGCAAAGCCTTTTGGTTTCTTTGAATACATCCGTTTGCAAAAAGATGCTTTTTGCGTAGTATCAGACAGTGGCACCATAACTGAAGAAGCTTCTATATTGAATTTCCCTGCAATTACCATTCGTCAGGCGCATGAAAGACCCGAGGGAATGGATGAAACCACAGTGATCATGTCGGGGCTTGATAAGGAAAATGTGATCAATTCGGTGGATATTGTAACCACTCATTTTGCACAAGACCGCAATTCCATAAAGTTGATACAGGATTATGATGTTGATAATGTTTCTAAAAAAGTATTAAGAATTATTGTATCCTATATAGGTTACATTAACAGAACTGTTTGGCATAAATAATAATCAACAATGAGCAAAAAGAAAATATTACTATTCGGTTCAGGAGGAATGATCGGGCATATGGTATTAAAATACCTCACCGGCACAGATGTATATGAGATCGTTGATGTGACTAAGACAGACAAAGTGTCTGCGAAAACACTTCTTCTGGATATAATGGATAAAGCTGCGGTTGAGAAACTTGTGCACGATGTGTCTCCTGATTACCTTATTAACTGCGCAGGTGTACTTATTACCGGTGCAAATAAAAATCCCGGGAACGCTATTTACCTGAATTCATATTTCCCGCATCAGTTGTCGGGATTGGCACGCCTGGTAAATGCGAAACTGATCCATATCAGTACTGACTGTGTTTTTTCCGGTGAAAAAGGAAATTATACTGAATCAGATTACAAAGATGGGAAAGATATGTATGCGAAGAGTAAGGGGCTGGGAGAAATAGTGAATGATATTGACCTTACAATACGTTCATCAAACATAGGCCCTGAACTCGATCAGAATGGAGAAGGGCTTTTCAACTGGTTTATGAACCAGAAGGGTGAGATCAAAGGATATACCAATGCATTTTGGTCGGGCGTGACAACTTTGGTTCTTGCAAAAGCTGTTCATGCGGCCATTGAGCAAAATATTACCGGTTTATATAATCTTGTGAATAATGATAAAATAAGTAAATACGATCTGCTTGGATTATTAAAAAAGATTTTTGATCGCGACGACATTCAGATACAGCCGTTTGATAATTATAAGGCAGATAAATCGTTGCTTAACTCGCGTACCGATTTTGTATACAGGGTGCCAGGCTATCATGAGATGGTTTTTGAAATGAAGCAGTGGCTTGATGCGAATAAAGAATCGTATCCTTTTTATTTCGCATAACCTGTTAGCTTTTATGGAGACTTGGATTGTTTCAGAATTATTTTATCCTGAAGATGTGTCAACAGGATATATCATAACTAAAATTGCGGAAGAACTTGCAGAAGAAACCGAAGTGAATGTCATATGTGGCCCTTCTACAAATAAATCCGATGTTTTCAAGGCTTCTTATGAGATCAGCAGTTCTATAAAGATTCATCGCGTAAATATTCCTAAACTCGACATGAACAAAATTCTGTCGAGAGTAACGCGAATGATCCTGCTGACCCTTAAAATGGGATGTAAGCTGGCGGCAAAAGTAAAAAAAGGTGACAAAGTTATTATTGTTACCAACCCTCCATCACTATTGGTTTTTATAAGCCTGCTGCGGATAGTCAAAAAATTTAATTACATCATTCTTGTGCATGATCTCTTTCCCGAGAATCTTGTACCTGCCGGGATAGTTAAAAAAACTTCTTTTTTTTATAAGGCACTCCTTAAGGTATTTACTTTTTCGTATAACAAGGCATCTAAGGTAATTGCGCCCGGACGCGATATGCAGGCACTTATTGCTGATAAACTTTCAAAAGAGGTACGAACAACAACAATAGCGAATTGGGCCGATGTCGAAGATATATATCCCATCAGGGATATTAATATTAGTAAATATTACGATAATCATTTTGAAGGCAAGATTATTCTTCAATTTGCGGGTAATATAGGAAGAGTGCAGGGTTTAGAAGATTTTTTTCACCTGATGCACCAGGTTGTTAATCCGGCAATCATAGTTGTTATTATTGGTGAAGGCGCGCTGAAGAACAACCTGCTTAAATTGAAACAATCACTCGGGTTAGAAAATATTTTTTTTTACAGTGCCAAGCCGCGGTCTGAGCAATTGTATTTTTTAAACGCGTGCCACCTTGGACTGATTACATTAAGCCAGGGCATGTATGGCCTAGGGGCTCCATCCAAAACTTTTAATATCCTGGCTGCCGGTAAGCCCATACTTTTTATAGGGGATAAAGATGCCGAAGTAAGCAAGTATATAGAAGAAGGAAATACAGGTTGGGCCTTTACATGGGATGAAAAAGAAAAGATCATTTCATTTCTTAGTGATCTTTCATGGAATGATCTTGCTATGTTGGAAATAATAGGAAAAAATGCGCGACAACTTGTTGAAACAAAATACACGAAAGAGAAGATTCTCAAACAATATATAGAAGAATT
>JAQBNJ010000258.1 GCA_028288645.1 Sediminibacterium sp. | reverse complement strand
CATAAAGCTTGTAGGCACTGATGAATCCACGCAAAAGCAATACCGCGTGATTGGGGTGGACTATGATTATATTAAAACATACAACCTGAAACTGATCGCAGGGCGCGCTTTTTCAAAAGATTTCGGTTCGGATGATCATGCCGTGATATTTAACAGGCGCGGCATAGAACAGCTAGGTTTTACAAAACCGGAAGAAGCGATCGGGAAAAAGATCGATTTCTGGGGGCAGCAATATTTGATCGCCGGTGTAGCTGAAAATTTTCACCAGCAATCCCTGCGCGAAGCGTACGAACCATTGATCCTTCGATTGATACCGGATGTGAAAGGTTACCTGTCGCTGAAAACAAATGGTTCTGAAGCGAGCCAGGTGATCTCGCTGGCAAAAACGGAGTGGCATACGTTTTTCCCCGGCAATACTTTTGAATATTTTTTCCTCGACGATCATTTTGATGAACAGTACAAGGCTGATCAACGCTTTGGTTCTGTGTTCGGGTTGTTCACAATGCTAGCGATATTGGTTGCCTGTCTCGGATTGTTCGGGCTCGCTTCATTTACAACCTTGCAACGCACAAAAGAAATAGGGATCCGTAAAGTATTGGGCGCTTCGATAGGCAGCATTCTTCAACTACTTTACCGCGAGTTCGCGGTTTTATTACTGATCGCATTTGCCGTAGCTACTCCACTGGCGTGGTTTATGACTGCGAACTGGTTGCAGGGTTATGCATTCCGGGTGCCGATGCAATGGACATATTTTGTCATGCCTTTTATCATTATTCTTTTGATCGCATTCATAACAGTAAGTTTTCAGACGATAAAAGCTGCGGTGGCGAACCCGGTGAAGAGTTTGAGAATTGAATAGAATAACGCGTACGGTTTTGCAAATGAAGAACATGCCTGCGAACCTTAGTAGAAACAAATGATCAATAGACATCTAACCTTATCACCTTATTCTGAGTGCAGACAACGATCAATAAGGTAATAAGGTTAGACTCATTATTAATTGACCTTTCTACTGAGGTTAAAGCTTAAAAACAAAGATGCTTTCAACATTAGTAGAAACAAAATTGCAACAGCAGAGCGTTTGTCACTGCATATTCAGAACAGATGCCTTTTCCACAAGGCGCTGCAATAAAGTTACCTGGTTGCCCGCACGAACAAGATTATGGTTGGGATATTTAGCCCCGTAATATGTATCATCATTGATGTGATCCGTTAGAAACCGCAACGCCTGCATATAGATCATGAATTTTCCTGCATAGAAAAAATGACGCGCTTCTTCGGGTGAGAGTTCATCTTCCATTTCTGCATAGTATCCTATCACGATGGCTTTGTAAACATCATCGCGTACTTCTATTTTGCTGAAATCTTTTTCCTCCTCACTTACGGTGGGAAGATAGGTACGCATCATATCTCCCACATCACTGATAAAATAACCGGGCATGATCGTGTCAAGATCGATCACGCAGATGGCTTTATCGCTTGAATCGAATAGTACATTGCTGATCTTGGTATCGTGGTGTGTAACACGTTTTTTAAAAGAAGGATTCTTTTGTATCGATTCGAATTCGCTGACGATGGATTCGTTTTCTTTGATATAAGCGATCAACGAGGCAGACTCTTCTATGCGTTGTTTGTTCCCGTTTTCCAATGCATCGGTAAATTGTTGATAGCGATAGCTAAGGTCATGGAAGGATGGCAGTGTGATCTGCAATGAATCCGCATCAAACCCCGAAAGCAATTTGGTAAACCGTCCAAACTGCGCCGCCGCTTCAAAAGCCTGGTCGGCATTGGCAACAACATCTTTCGAATGTGAATCGTTTACAAACGGCAACAAACGGTAACAACCGTTTACTGCGCCATCCATCTGAACCATTTCCTTCCCGGCAGTTGTTTTAACAGGCGCAACAAAATAATAATCAGGAAAATGATCCTGCAGGTAAGCCCCGATAGCTGCTATGTTTGAGCCGATCGCTTGCGGGTTGGTAAATACGTTTTCATTGATGCGTTGCAGGATATAATGCTCATCGCCGTCTTTTATTTTCCAGGTATGATTGATCAATCCAGTGCCGAAAGATTTGATTTCCGCATTGGCAGCATCGATCCCGTATTTTGATAAAACATCCGTCAGTATTTCCATATCCAGTTTTAAACGTACCCGAAGGATACGAAGGTTCACAAAATCGGGATGAAAAACAAAGTTTATTTCTTTAGCAGGCCAAGATCAGGCTGTGCATATTTGTACACTTTAAAATAGATGGTGGTCTTTGTCTGGTGTACACCTTCAAAAGCGGAGATCCCGTTCACAAAATCTACGAGATGGTCATTGTCGCGGCACATCACATCCACTTCAAGATCATAATCGCCCGATGTCATCGCAAGAAAACTCACTTCAGGAAGTTTGGCAATTTTTTGCGCGAGTTTCTCTTTCAGGGTCGCGGGTCTTACAAATACCGCGATATGGGCATAGGAACGGAAACCGACTTTATCGGGGTCAACCCTACCGATAATATTAATGGTACCATCCTCGATCAGTTTGTTCGTACGGGTGCGGATGGTACCGACAGACACCTTTAACTGGTCGGCCATCACCGTAAATGACATTCTCCCGTCCTGCTGCAAGCAGGAAACAATGGCAAAATCGAGGTCGTCCATGGAAAGATGTGTCTTTTGCATAAGATCTTGAGAATAAAAATAGTGTTATTATTTTGCCGGTAACTAAAATATTTTTAAATTAACCGTTTATTTCTAAAAATATTTTAGCTTTTAAACCAACCCTATGAAATACCCTGCGATACAGAATTATATAAACGGGCAGTTTGTGAACAGCGCCAGTGATCGAAAAATGGACGTCATTTCTCCTGTTGATGGTAACCCGCTTTCAACCGTACCTATGTCAAGTTCAAAGGACCTCGATGCAGCCGTGCGCGCTGCCAAGGCGGCTTTCCCGGGTTGGAGCAGGACACCCATCAAGGAACGCGTACAGGTTTTCTTTCGCTATAAATATTTATTGGAAAAACATCTGAAAGAACTGGCTGAATTATGTACTGAGGAGAACGGCAAGACCTATTCTGAATCTGTTGCCGAAATAGAAAAAAGTATTGAGTTGACGGAGTTCGCCACTTCACTTCCGCAGCTGGTTACCGGTGAAGTATTGGAAGTGAGCCGCGGCGTGGAATGTCGTACGGAACATGTGGCACTCGGCGTTGTGGCATCGATCGTACCTTTTAATTTCCCATCGATGGTTCCCAACTGGACAATACCAAACGCCGTGGCATTGGGTAATTGCATGATCTTAAAACCATCCGAGAAAGTGCCGCTGAGCTCGGGCAAATTAGCAGAGTTGCTGAAAGAAGCCGGCCTTCCTGACGGCGTATTGAATATTGTACACGGCGATGTGGAAATAGTAGAAGCTATCTGCGATCATCCTGGCATTGAAGCAGTTTCCTTTGTGGGTTCTACCAAAGTTGCCAAGATCGTTTACCAGCGCGCGACAAGTCATTATAAAAGATGCCTGGCTTTGGGCGGCGCTAAAAATCACCTGATGGTATTGCCTGATGCGAAACCTGAAATGACGGCGCAGAATGTAGCTGCATCGATGAGTGGTTGTGCGGGCCAGCGTTGTATGGCGGCGAGTGCTATGATCGGCGTGGGTGATGTTGACCATATCATATCGAAGATTTGCGATGAGGCAAGAAAAATAGTTCCGGGAAAAAATCTCGGGGCCGTGATCAACAAACAATCCCAGGACCGTATTGAGCGTTATATAACCGAGGCCGAACAACAGGGCGCCAAGATTTTGGTAGACGGCCGCAACACAAAAGTGGAAGGAAAAGAAAACGGCACTTATGTGGGCCCTACGGTGATCGATTTTGTGAAACCCGATATGTCAGTGGCCACCGAAGAAATATTCGGGCCCGTGATCAGCATCATGCGTACCAACACGGTTGATGAAGCATTGGTAATAGAGAATGCAAGCCCTTATGGAAATGCAGCAAGCGTATTTACACAGAACGGTGGCATGGCGAGATATATTATTGACAGGGCCAGTGCAGGAATGATCGGTGTGAATGTTGGGGTACCCGTGCCACGTGAACCTTTTTCTTTTGGTGGATGGAACGAGAGTAAGTTTGGTGTAGGAGATATTACAGGAAAAAGTTCTATTGAATTCTGGACGAAGCTGAAGAAAAGTACGACGAAGTGGAACCCGGAAGCGGGGGTGAATTGGATGAGTTAAAAGTTTCACGCAAAGGCGCCAAGGAGCAAAGGCGCA
>JAQBNJ010000080.1 GCA_028288645.1 Sediminibacterium sp. | reverse complement strand
CGGCCATCAATCCCTGGCAAGCGGCTTCTTCATAGCCGGTGGTTCCATTGATCTGACCTGCAAAAAATAAATTGCTCACGAGTTTTGTCTCTAAAGAATATTGCAACTGAGTTGGTGGAAAATAATCATACTCTATTGCATAGCCCGGCCTGAAGATTCTCACATTCTCAAAACCCGGAACAATACGAAGCGCTTCGTATTGTACTTCTTCCGGTAATGAAGTGGAGAATCCATTTACATATATTTCAACCGTGTTCCATCCTTCGGGCTCAACAAATAATTGATGCCTGTCCCTGTCTGCGAAACGATTTATTTTATCCTCTATACTTGGGCA
This sequence comes from Sediminibacterium sp., assembly GCA_028288645.1. Classification (GTDB taxonomy): domain Bacteria; phylum Bacteroidota; class Bacteroidia; order Chitinophagales; family Chitinophagaceae; genus Sediminibacterium. The sequence continues at coordinate 3,714 of JAQBNJ010000080.1, read as the reverse complement.
ATACCTTGGGCCAACTCCATCAATTCTTCCCTGGAACATCGGGCTCCTGTCGAAGCCTGTTTTTAAAACATCATGAACCGTATCGTTGGTATACGTGATCCAGCAACTTCTTTGTTCTTCGGGTTTGATCCGTTTTGTATCGGTATAAGAAAAACCAACAATTTCGGTGTCACCTTTCTGTTCTTCCATCTTGCTATAGTCGAGACTTCTTCCGTCTACGCGCGGAGGTGTTCCTGTTTTCAGACGATCGCTTTCAAATCCAAATTCAACCAGTTGTTCGGTGATCCCGGTTGCTGCTTTTTCTGCAACACGGCCACCACCAAATTGTTTTTCTCCAATATGAATGATGCCATTTAAAAATGTGCCGCTCGTGATAACAACTGATTTTGATCTTACTTCATGGCCGAGCCCCGTAACCACACCGCAGGCTTTATTTCCTTTGATGATGATGGAGCGAACCATATCCTGGTAGAAATCTACATTGGGTGTATTCTCCAGCATCTCGCGCCAGGTGGCGGCGAATAACATTCTATCATTTTGTGTACGCGGACTCCACATAGCCGGTCCCTTGCTTCGGTTCAGCATCCTGAATTGTATAGTGCTGATATCACTTACGATCCCGCTATATCCACCCATCGCATCTATCTCGCGAACGATCTGCCCTTTGGCAATTCCACCCATGGCGGGGTTACAGCTCATCTGCGCGATGGTCTGCATATTCATTGTAATCAGCAATACCTTGCTGCCCATATTAGCGGCAGCGGCAGCGGCTTCACAACCGGCGTGGCCGGCCCCAACAACGATCACATCATATTCAGGAAACATAGGCGGCAAAGATACTTCAGGGTTTTTGCCCTGAACCGAATTTTCTTAAGATTTCCCTTTCGAGTAAGACATCCTCTGCGGTCACTCCTTTATTCAGGCTGTTGAATTCTTCATGATCGAAGCTTGAGATATGTTCAAGCAGTGCTCTATTATCAATGATAAAGTTCTCTATGGCAGGATGGCTCCCAATATTCGAGACCTCTATGGCGGCGATCTTCTCCAACATTTTCAAGCACAGGGGATAACCGGTTTTATTGTAGAGGTCCTTGAAGTATGGCCTCACGGCAATTGGGTCGATCCGGTGCCCCCTGTTGTTGCCGGGCTCAAGCTTTTCTACCCTGATATTGATGAAATTCCAGCACAAGAGCAGGTCCGTCTCATTCGAATAATCGAAATACGTGGTAGGAACGATATGATCAAACTGCCAGGCTTTCCCAAAATTGTCCCAGTTGAGTTCATCTGTGAACTGCAATTCGAACCATTTCCGCAGGGTTTCTATATCTAACCCGAAGTAGGGAGCATAGGATTCACTTGGGGCACGCTCCAAAACATACCGCCTATAGCTCAACTGCCATTTCCTTTTCTCCCTAAAGCGGATAAGCGATTCGGTGATTTCTGTTTGAGGTGTCCATCTTTTCCTTGCCATTCCACAAAACTATTAAATGTTTCCGGGTGAAACTGTGATTTGTGGAACCTTTTCCAAAGAATGTTTCCGGGCGAAACTGGGATTTGTGGAACATCTATTTCTGCACACAGCTCATATCCTGCACCAGAAAGTATTGATCTGCATTATATAGCGAAGAGCCAATTCCTATTTCCCGTAAGTTAGGATCGAGCAGGGCTTTCCTGTGACCTAAGCCGGGCAAACCGATATCGAGATAAAGAAGTATGGTTGATAAAAGAATGCTCTGACTGGAAAGGGAGATGTTTTCAGCGGCGCAGTACTTAATACCAGCCTTCTTCATTCTTGAGGCAAAATCGGCGCCGTTGGTTGAGGTATGGCCCAATGGAGCCCGTTTGCCGCCAATATCCGAAGCATGCGACTGCGCCGTGCCGATCAGGGCCTCGTTTAGTTTGAACATCGGTAGGCTTCCGGCTTTCCAGAGATCTGTTTTGAGTGTACCAGCCTCGGGTTTATTCATTGGCGGAAAAATTGCCAGGATGGGTACAATGGCGCTGTCCCAGAATTTTTGTGGGTTGTTGCGGGAGTAATTGGTCCAGTAAAGAAACTTTTTAGCCTGCAAGGGAAGTTTATCATAACCGGGTTGTGTCCTGTTCCAGTTTTCTACAACCGAATCAATGCCTGGCTCGGGTACGTATCTGGCTTCCAGTTCGATCGTCGAAATCTGTGAGAAAGAAATTAAGGGACAAGAAAGAAGCAAAATGAAGAGGAATCTGAACATCTACCCGTTTTTTTCAAATAAACGCAAATAATGATCCTCTTTTTCCCTCATTAATATGATTTCACTTTTCTTTTTGTCTTTATAGCCACAAAGATGGAGCGCGCCATGAAAGATCACGCGGAGGATCTCCTGCTTAAATGTAGTTCCGTGATCAATTGCGTTATCTCTCACCCGGTCAATACTTATATATATTTCTGCCTCAATGGGTTGCCCTTTCTCTGAAAGCCCGAATGTGATGATATCCGTATAGTAATCGTGCTGCAGAAAATCACGGTTCAACTGTAGCAAGAACTCATCAGAACAGAAAATATAGGTGACCGACGCAAGGGAATGTTTTTCCTTCTTGAAAATGGATTGAACAAAGGCCTTTATCGCCGTCTTACCCGCTAATTGCAATTGCCTGTCTCCAGAACGAAAGAATACTGCCATTTTATTTTGCTTAGATCGTTTAGCTAAGATAATCAACGCAAACCATGAAATGTTCCCGGTCCAGCTCACAGCTCAAGGCTCACAGCCGCATTAATACCAAAATTCGTAACTAAAAGCCTTACCACCGCTTTACCTTTATATACTAATACCAGGAAATGATACGATTGTCAGAATTAGCCGTTGGACAAAAAGCAGTGATCCATTCATTCGAGAAAGACGAGATCTTTATAAAACTGATGGAAATGGGCTGTGTGCCGGGAGAAAAAGTAAAAGTAGAGCAGATCGCCCCGCTGGGAGATCCCATCTCTATTTCTGTTGCGGGATATCATTTAAGCCTTCGCCTTAACGAAGCAAACAGCATTTTCGTGGAAATCGAAAATAATCATAACTAATTGATAATCATCACAATAGATGAAAATTGGTTTATACTTCGGCTCCTTTAACCCCATACATACCGGCCACCTTATCGTTGCCAGTTATGTGGCGAACCATACGGAAATGCAGCAGGTATGGTTTATTGTATCGCCACAGAATCCATTAAAGCCATCTTCCGTCCTGTTAAATGAATACCATCGCCTGCACCTGGTTCGGCTGGCGGTTGAGGACGACCTGCGTTTGAAAGCATCAGAAGTAGAGTTCAAATTGCCCCGCCCTTCCTTTACGATCGATACGTTGACCTACCTACAGGAAAAATACCCGCAACACGAATTTTCCATCATCATGGGAAGCGATAGTTTTCAAAATCTCCCCAAATGGAAAAATTTTGAGCTTCTCATCAAAAACTATTCTTTCATCATTTACAAACGACCGGGTTTTGAAGTGAAGGAAACCTGGAATGCATCAGTTACCATCCTTGATGCGCCGATGTTACAGCTTTCGGCAACAGAGATCCGTGATAATATCAGATCAGGAAAAACGATACGCTACTTAGTTCCTGATAAGGTGAGAGAAGAGATTGAGCAGAATAGTTATTACAAATAAAACCGTTGCCACAGAATACACAGATTACCACAGAAACATGTCTGTGGTAATCTGTGTATTCTGTGGCAAATTTTTT
>JAQBNJ010000236.1 GCA_028288645.1 Sediminibacterium sp. | reverse complement strand
TGCATGAACGCCTGTGAGAAAATACGCGGCGTCATTGGCGTTTGCATAAACAGGTGGTCTAAACTGCGTTCTATTTTTTTTCACATAAGCAACGGCTGGTGATTGCGTCCATGAATCTTCTGTATATCCGGGAACGCCCGCATCTTTTATTCCTTCCCATGCTTCTGCATTCACCCGGTAGTGATGATAGTGGAAGCTGGCGAACACAAATAACAAGATCAATGAAATGACTATGCGTTTTGCGCGATACGATCTTTGCAAAACCCCGACGATCCAGCTGCTTCCCATAAACAGCATCGGAATATATAGTGGTGATAAAAGCCGGCTCGTCAATTCTTCAAACCGCGAAATAGTGGCAATAAGGATGATAAAAAAGGCATACACCACGAAAAAGCAAGTAATAATCGTTTCATACGATACAAAATATTGCTGTTGTAAAAGACGATAGATAAGAATGCAAACTCCTGCCAATAGTATAAGAAGGAAAACGCCGGTTGCCAATGTTTCATGCCCGCGCAGAAAAGGAAGCCATTCTGAAACAGTGGCGCCTATCTGGTGAAGATTGTCGCTTAATGTTCGCAAGGCTTTTTCCCTTACGCCTGTTGTATGCCCGGCAGCCCGGCTGTTTCTTACGAGATTGATGATCACCAGTGATGATCCTGTCAGCGTAAATAAAATAAGATGTTTTATTTTTTTTGCAATCGCCAGTTCGCCATTAAAAAAAACCAGGAACAATCCGGCACCTAATAACGTGATGCCTGCATAACGTGTTACAAACGCGATCGCTACTACAAAGGCAGTTATGATCAAATCGGATGTTCGATAAGCCCTGAAATAATTACGCAGCGACACAATAAACAGAAGGATCAAAAAAATGAAAAACGTTTCCGACCATAACATCGAATATACTTCCAGCAGACATGGGCTGCAGGCCAAAAGAGAAAGAATGCAGGCTTTGTAAACATGCGATGTTCGTTGGTAACCACTAATGATGATACTGGTTAGAATAATAACCCCGCTGAATAAAATGCAATTCAAAACAGGAATGATCTGCAGAACAGGCACACCTGTTATTTTCGAAATGAGTGCGAGAAAAGAAGCATAACCCAAAGGAAAATCAACTAACGGCAAACCATTAAAATCTGTAAAAGAAAAATGATCCCGGATATTGGTGGCCGCGCTTTCATAATTCACCGAATCAGGCGATATGCCGATACCACTATGCCTTGTATAAAAATAAATAAATGCAGAAGCCACCACCGATGCGATCAACGCATCCCAATGCTTACTGATAAATGAGGACACCTTCATCATTCATTATTCTTTGATCGATATTCATTATTCACCTCGATTCCAATCCTTTCCGGACCAGCTCCCTGTGATGTTGTACATGTTAGGCTGTAAAATATAACATTTCACGCAGGGTTAGTTTGCCGAGTAAGGGATGCGGCAGGATGTATTTGTCTAACGCATCCTCCGAATGTGTTTCTGTTTTGCGCGATAATTTGTTTACCAACGCGTTTAGCTGCTTTGCCAGTTTTTCTTTTTGATCCAAGGTAACTGGTGCCGGTACAAAACGGCCGGATGCTTTACCGCCTTCCTGTAATTTGCGCGTGTACTTTTCTGTTAAACCCTCAAATGTTTTCGAGGGACGGTTTGCCACACCGAATTTCCACTTCAATACAAATTTAGGAAGCCCCATGGCCATATTCACCGGCGAAACACTTCTCACAATATGATCCAGTTGTTGTGCGGCGGACCATTTGCCTTCGGGGGCATAACAAAGATCTGTATCATTCAATCCATTTACCTGCTCAATGAATTGTGTATGATTGTTTCTTAATAGCTCAGCGAGCTGTTCTTTGTTCATTCGGGTAACATTAAAATGATTTCAACACGAATTATAAAACACGAATTACACGAATTAGAACGAATTGCCGCTGATTTTTTTAGATCATTATTTATGCGATCATTAGAATGGATTTCAACACGAATCAGCACGAAAAATTGCCATTTTTTGTACATCATACCCTTGCAGAATCCATTCGTCCTAATTCGTGTTACACAAAAATGTCCCGCAACCGCGGGACATTCTAAAAAACTCAACTCACAAATATTTATTCAGCTTCAGCCACTACTTCTTTTACTTCGGGGATCATGCGTTTCATCATTCCTTCAATACCTGCTTTCAGCGTGATCATAGAAGATGGGCACCCGCTACAGCTTCCCTGTAACATCAGGTTCACTGTGCCTTCGTTATAACTTTTGAACTGTATCGCACCGCCATCCATTTCAACAGCAGGCTTTACATAATTCTCCAATAACTCTTTTACTCTTTTTACAATATCATCATCATCTGCGCTAACAGTGTTAGTAGCTTCCTGTTTTACCTTGGCTACTTCTTCTTCATTAACCACCATACCACCGTTCTCGAGGTAATCTTTCAGAAATTCTTTGATTGTTGGAATCACGTCCTGCCAGTCTTCTGTATCCGCCGTTTTCGTTAGCGTAACAAAATTGCTCGCTATGAAAACGCTTTTAATAAAAGGGAAACTGAACAGTTCTTTTGCCAATGGCGATGGTGCAGCCAGGGTCTCATCTGCAAAATCGATGCTCTTGCCTGGATACAATAATTTATTGGCCACGAACTTCATCGTTTCCGGGTTGGGCGTCATTTCGGTGTAAATACTGATCACCGGGTTGCCTGTTTTGATCATAATCTTTGTTTTAATCTGCCGGATATGTATCCGCGCCACAAAAATAAACAAAAGCCGTGCAGGAAGGTTCATTTAAATGCCCGCAGAAAGGGACCGGGACTTATTTTTCGGATATCGAAAATCTCCAAACAGGGAAGTACTATTAGTCAAAACGGGTTGTTACTGCCTTTCCGGACAGACAGTAACTGGCTGATCCTGATAGCATTTGCGGGATTTTTTGGGTTGAAAACGGCAAAGAGATAAAAAACGAATATGTGCAGGCAGGAGGAAATACATGTTTTTTGAGTGAAGCGAATTGAATGTTAACAATGACAAAGAATTTTAAATATAGAAGTAAAGCTTCCGTTTCAGGAAACTGTTCAAAGAGGCGGAGTGCCAAATCAACATTTCCCGCATTTGCGGAATTCAGCGTTCAATATTCA
>JAQBNJ010000162.1 GCA_028288645.1 Sediminibacterium sp. | reverse complement strand
ATCATCATCTGAACGGAAAAATAATTTTTCTTTCACCATACGTTTATTCTTGGGTCAAAATGTCACAAAGCCAAACAGCCATTGTGTATAAGGCAAGTCTGCAAAATTAGTCAATATTGATGCCATTGGCCCAAAATCGGGGAATTTGGTACAAACTGGCATAAAAAAAGTCCCCTCACAATGCTGTGAGGGGACCTTCTTGCAATAAGTAATATAAAGTAACAGGTACTTAAAATTACAATTATTTTTTCTTAGCAGTGTCCATTGCAGCTTTTGCAGTGTCCATTGCAGCTTTTGCACTGTCCATTGCAGCAGCAGCTTGTGCTTTAGCAGTAGAATCAGCGATTCTAGCGCTGTCAGCAGCTAATTGAGCTTTGTCTGGACCTGAAGAACATGAAGCCAGGAAACCGGCTACTACCAAAATTGCTAATACTTTTTTCATTTGTGTTTGTTTTTTGAGTTCGCGCAAAGATAATAGCCAGATTGAATTTTACAAATTTTGAACAGATTTATTTCTTCCTGAAAAAGATCCGTACAGGCACACCAGTGAATTTAAACTTGGTTCTCAGTTGATTTTCAAGGTAATTCTTATACGGCGTCTTGATATCATCGGGATAATTTGTGAAGAAAGCAAAGGATGGCACTTCCGTTGGCAGTTGGGTCACATATTTGATTTTAATTGAATTTCCCCGCACAACAGGCGCATGGTAAGCTGCGATTGCTGCCAGCATTGCTTCGTTCAATTTGGACGTCGGCACCTTCTGTTTCCTGTTCTCATACACTTCCAGGCAGGATTCAATTGCCTTGAAGATCCTTGTCTTTTCCAGAACCGATATAAAAAGGATTGGCACATCACTGAACGGTGCCAGTTTTTGTTTGAGCGCTCTTTCATAGTCCCGGGCGGTATTGGTTTCCTTCTCTACCAGGTCCCACTTGTTTACCAAAACCACAACGCCTTTTCCTTTTCGAACGGCGAGACTGAAAATGGTAATATCCTGTGCCGTGATCCCTTTGTGTGCATCGAGAACGATCATACATACATCAGCATCGTCAATGGCTTTGATAGCGCGGATGATGGAATAGAATTCAAGGTCTTCCTTCTCCTTGCTTTTCTTACGAATACCTGCGGTATCGATCAGCATGAATTCTTTCTGGAATAATTTATAATGGGTATGGATACTATCACGCGTCGTTCCCGATATATCACTCACGATCGTGCGTTCCTCTCCTACCAATGCATTCAGCAAAGATGATTTACCAACGTTCGGCTGGCCGATGATCGCAAATTTTGGCAGGCCGCTGTCCCTCATCGCTTCTTCCACATCTTCGGAAGTAATGGGTTCTGTTACTGCATCCAGCAATTCGCCTGTACCGCTTCCCGAGATACTGCTGACGAAAAAATTATTTTCAAATCCCAATGAATAAAACTCGGTTGCTTCCAGTTCGCGTGTTCCGTTATCTACTTTGTTCACCACAACATACACAGGTTTTTTACCCCTGCGCAGCATATCCGCCATGGCATCATCAAGATCGGTGATACCTGTGGCCACATCTACCATAAAGATGATACTATCCGCTTCTTCAATAGCGATCTTCACCTGTTTGCGGATCTCTGTTTCAAAAATATCCTCAGTATTCGGCACAAACCCACCTGTATCGATCAGGTTAAAAACTTTTCCGTTCCAATCTGCGAGGCCATACTGCCTGTCGCGGGTAACACCGCTGATATCATCCACGATCGCTTTCCTTTGTTCCAGGAAACGGTTAAATAAAGTACTCTTCCCCACATTGGGGCGGCCGACGATTGCAACTGTATAGCTCATAATTATTTTATTAAATGATCTCTGATGTTCCAATTAATAATTAATAGTGAATAATTAATAATTCTTTAGGGTGTCGCACTCTGACAATTATTAACTATTAACTTTTAATTATTAATTATTTATACCCATATTCCCTCAACTGCAAATCATTATCCCTCCACTTCGGTCTTACTTTCACGAACAGTTCAAGGAAAACTTTTTGCTGGATAAATTCTTCGATGTCTTTTCTTGCCATCATGCCCACCTGTTTGATCATACTTCCTTTGTCGCCGATGATGATGGCCTTTTGTGTTTCGCGGTTGACGATGATATCAGCCTGTATTTTAACGAGTGATTCTTTTTCTTTGAACTCATTTATCATTACTGCTGTATGATAAGGGATCTCATCGCCGAATAACTGGTAGATCTTTTCGCGGATCATTTCGCCTACAAAAAATTTAGTGGGCAGATCGCTCAGGTCATCTTCGCTGTAAAAGGGATTGCCGTCAGGCAACATCGACATGATTGCATCCAGCAGTTTGTTGATGTGAACATTTTGTAAGGCAGAGATCTTGACTATTTTTTTACAATACGCTTTCTCAGCAAAAAAAGCTTCTGCAAGAGCGATCTTGCCATTGCCGGCTTCATCTATTTTATTGAGAACAACAATGCAGGGAACTTTCAAATGAAGCGCCTGGAAAATACCATCCACTTCTTCTAAATTCTCATTCGAATCCACGATCAATAAAGCGATATCCGCATCTTCGAGTGCGCTCTTTACAGAGCCCATCATCCGCTCATGCAGTTTGTATTTTGGATCGATGATACCCGGCGTATCTGAAAAAATGATCTGGTACTCCCCCGGTTTATTCAGGAAAGCCTTGATGCGATGCCGCGTGGTTTGCACCTTCGGAGATACAATGGCCATCTTCTCGCCGATCAATGCATTGAGCAAAGTGCTTTTGCCTGCGTTGGGTTTGCCGAATATGTTTACGAATCCTGCTTTCACGGTGTGAATTAATAATTAGTAGTTAATAGTTAATAATTATTCAGGTGCAGTACCTGGAGAATGAATGAGCAGGATGGATGCGCATAAAATATGTGCAGTTCCTGGTAAATAAAAAACGATAACCTGTTCTTGTATCTAACATTCAGTATCCAGAGTAGCCTCCAGCCGAATAA
>JAQBNJ010000157.1 GCA_028288645.1 Sediminibacterium sp. | reverse complement strand
CCCATCTTCAATAAAAAATGTATCACCTGTCATGGAGGGGTGAAAAGGCAAAGCGGTTTTAGTTTATTGTTCCGCTCAGATGCACTCGCCATAAATAAATCAGGTAAAGCCGCCATCATTCCCGGTGATCCATCGAATAGTGAATTGATCAGGAGATTATCACTCAAAGATCCTGAAGAAAGAATGCCTTATAAACATCCGCCATTATCGGATGATGAAATTGCGACGCTGAAAAAATGGATCAAACAGGGCGCGCAGTGGGGCGATCACTGGGCCTATGTTCCCGTTGCAAAAACAGAAATTCCTAAAGTGGATAACTGGTTCTTCGGAACAACAGGCGGTGGATCATGGATAAACAATTCAATCGATAATTTTATTTACCAGCGTATGCGCGAAGAAGGATTGAAACCTTCTATAGAAGCGGATAAAGCAACTTTATTAAGAAGAGTGAGCCTGGATATTACAGGCATGCCCGCGCCTTCTTCACTTGCAGAACAATTTTTAAAAGATGTAAGTAAGGATGTGTATGAAAAATTAGTCGACACATTATTATCCTCTCCACATTACGGTGAGCGATGGGCCGCTATGTGGATGGACCTTGCGCGTTATGCAGATACCAAGGGATATGAAAGAGACGACCGTCGTTCTATCTGGCGCTACCGCGATTGGCTAATTCATGCATTTAATGAGAACAAACCTTACAATCAATTTCTAACGGAACAATTAGCAGGAGATCTTTTACCCGATCCAACCGATGCACAATATATCGCTACTGCATTTCATCGCAACACCATGACCAATGATGAGGGAGGAACTGACAATGAAGAATTCAGAACAGCTGCCATCATTGATCGCGTGAACACAACATGGGAAACTGTGATGGGAACAACATTTGCATGTGTACAATGCCATAGCCATCCTTACGATCCGTTCAGGCATGAAGAGTATTACGAGTTCATGGCATTCTTTAACAACACAAGAGATGAAGATACCTATGATGATTATCCTTTGCTGCATGAGTTTCACAAAGAGGATAGTGTTAAGTTCATCCAGTTCAAACAATGGCTTACACAGAATGCTCCTGCGAAGGAAAAAGAATTGGTGAAATTTGTAAAAACAGGAGAGCCCGCAATCAATTTACTGGTGGCTGATCAATTAACGAACAGCGCCATAACGGATACCAAATGGTTGGTGTTAAGAAATAATGCAGTAGCAAGAGTAGCCAATATAAATTTTGAAAAACATTCACAAATTTTATATCGATATAAAAGCTGGAACAATGCAGGTAAATGGACAATACATCTTGACCGGCCCGATGGCCAGGTCATCAGCGCGGTTTCTGTAGCTGATTCAAAAGGTGGGTGGAAGATCGCTACGGTTAGTATTCCTGAAATGAACGGTGCGCATGATATTTTCTTTACCTATCAAAACACAAAACTAAAAACGCCTGAAGAAACCGGGATGCAATTCGACTGGTTCTATATCAGCGATCCATTTCCGGGAAAAGGAATCAAAGGATATGACAGCGCGTATAAATATTTTAATGACCTGCTTGCTTCAAAACAGGTTACCATCACACCGGTGATGATCGAAAATCCTTCTTCCTTATTCAGAAGAACAAATATTTTTGAAAGAGGCAATTGGTTGGTGAAAGGAAAAGAAGTTAAACCTGGTGTGCCAAGATCATTGGGTTCATTACCCGCAGGTGCACCAAACAACCGAATGGGCCTCGCGATGTGGGTAACCGATAAAAAAAATCCATTGACCTCACGAGCTATTGTGAATCGAATCTGGGAACAATTCTTCGGTCAGGGCATCGCAGAAACATTGGAAGACCTGGGAACACAAGGGTTGCCTCCCACACATAAATCACTGCTCGATCACCTGGCCTGGAAATTCATGAACGAATATAACTGGGATCTTAAAAAATTAATGAAAGAGATCGTTTTGTCTGCAACCTACCGGCAGGATTCGAAACTTGATAAAAATGCAACCGAAAAAGATCCGTTCAATAAATATTATGCAAGGGGCCCGCGTGTAAGATTGTCTGCAGAACAGATCCGCGACCAGGCTTTATCGGTGAGTGGATTGCTGTGTGAGAATATGTATGGCGCTGGCGTGTTCCCTTATCAACCGGAAGGGATCTGGATGTCGCCATGGAACGGTTCACTATGGAAAAAAAGTGAGAACGGTGATCAGTATAGAAGAGCACTATACACCTATTGGAAACGTTCAGCTCCTTACCCATCTATGATCACATTCGATGGCACATCACATGAAGTATGTACGGCAAGAAGGATAAGAACCAATACACCATTGCAGTCCTTAACAACCTTAAATGATTCTGCTTACATAGAGACCGCGCAATACTTCGCTTATCGCATGCAGGAACTGGGTGGTAACAATGTGAGGCAACAGATCAGTAAAGGATATGAAATGGCTATGTATAAACCTGCATCGCCTGAAAAAATCCGGGTTTTTGAAAAATTATACAACAATGCTTTGCAGAAATTCCAGGCAGATGAAATGAAAATGTGTGAAATGGCGGGGATCCCGGAAAAACGAAATGCAGCAACGGCTGCGTTGGTGGTAGTGGCGGGGGCGATGATGAATCTGGATGAGTTTATTACGAAGAATTGATTGGAGCGAAGGATAGCACACGGATGACGCAGATCATGACGGATCTTAACGGATCTGATCTGTGCCAATCCGTTCGATCCGCGTTATCCGTGTGCCATTTTTCCGGATTTATTTAATCTCAAATAAAACATGAGCAAGAACAACAATAACATTTTCAACGAAGCAAGAAATAAAAACCTTGAGCTGGATACACGCAGGTTGTTTTTAAAAAACTGCCTGCTTGGTATGGGCGGTATGGCGATGGGTTCTTTCTTAAGCAGTTGCAATTTTGGATCAGCCAATACAGGAGAATTATTTAACAGCGCAAACCCCTTATCACCGCATTCACCACATTTTCCCGGGAAAGCAAGATCTGTTATTTATTTACACATGGCCGGCGCACCATCGCAGTTGGAGTTGTTTGATTACAAGCCCGACCTGATGAAACTTGATGGACAGGATTGCCCGCAATCATTACTCGAAGGAAAAAAATTCGCGTTCATACGTGGTGTTCCCAAAATGATGGGGCCGCAGGCAAGTTTTAAACAGCATGGACAAAGCGGTGCCTGGATCTCTGAACACTTACCACATTTGGCAACTGTTGCAGATGAAGTGGCATTCTTAAAAGCCATGCAAACGGATCAATTCAATCATGGCCCCGCGCAATTATTGATACATACCGGTTCACCAAGATTGGGCAGGCCAAGCATGGGCTCATGGGCGACCTACGGATTGGGAAGTGAGAATAGTAATTTACCTGGCTTTGTTGTACTCACGTCAGGCGGAAAATTTCCGGATGCAGGCAAAAGTGTTTGGGGCAGTGGATTTTTGCCATCTGTTTATCAAGGTGTGCAGTGCAGAAGTGAAGGTGATCCTGTTTTATTTATCAAAGACCCGGAAGGCATGGATCGTGATCTTCGCAAAGCATCCATTGATGCGATCAATGAAGCGAACAGGATAAGTTATGAAGAATTTAAAGATCCTGAAATATTATCACGCATCTCTCAATACGAAATGGCATACAGGATGCAGATCTCTGTTCCGGAGGTAATGAATATTAATGATGAACCGGATTATATTCATGAAATGTATGGAACCAAACCCGGCAAAGCCTGTTTCGCCAATAATGTTTTGCTCGCGAGAAAATTGGTGGAGAAGGGGGTTCGTTTTGTTCAGTTGTTTGATTGGGGCTGGGATAGTCATGGTACCGATGAAAACTTAGCGATCGATTATGGCTTTGTAAACAAATGCCGCAGTATGGATAAGCCTGTGGCTGCATTATTACTCGATCTGAAACAACGCGGATTGCTTGATGAAACTTTGGTTGTATGGGGTGGGGAATTTGGCAGGACGCCGATGGCAGAAAACCGCGACGGCAAAAAGAATCCATTCAAAGGAAGGGACCATCATACCGAAGCATTCACGATCTGGATGGCCGGCGGCGGTATCAAAGGCGGAACCAGTTTCGGAGAAACAGATGAGATCGGCTATAGCGCCATTAGTGGAAAGACAACAGCGTTTGATGTGCAGGCAACGATCTTGAATCAATTGGGATTTGATCATGAGAAATTAACGTATCAATTCCAGGGAAGGCCCTTTAGATTAACGGATGTGCATGGCAGAGTTATTAACGAGATCATTGCTTAAATAAAATTGTTGACAACCAGTCAGCAATAACAAAGTAAACGTCACTGCGGGGAACGAAGCAGCCTGAGTCTAAACATTCAGGTTGACAATCGAAACACAGACCGCTTCGTTCCTCGCAGTGACGTTCTAAAACTAACTTATGACACTAGACCGCAGAAAATTTTTATCAACCGCCGCAACCTTTGGAGCAATCGCCATGACACCATTTGAAGAATTACTCGCATCAAAACCCGCATTCAGTATTCCCGCTGATTTTTCATTAAAGATTATGGGAACCAACTGGGGATTTCCCGGAACCATGGATGAGTTCTGTGCAAAAGCAAAAAAAGCCGGGTATGATGGCGTTGAATTGTGGTGGCCGCTTGCTGCAACTGCGCAAAAAGAAATGCTGGATGCATTAAAGAAACACCAGCTCGAAGTTGGATTTTTAGCCGGTGGTTCTGATAAGGACCCCGCTAAACATTTTGAACAATTTAAAACCATGTTCGATGGTGCGGCGTATAGCCCACAAAAGCCTTTGTATATTAATTGCCATTCGGGAAGGGATTTTTTTTCGATGGAAGACAATGGGAAGTTTATTGAACACACAACAAAAGTTGCGAAGGAAACAGGTATTACGATTTGTCACGAAACACATCGCAGCCGTATTTTATTTGCGGCGCATGTTGCCAAACAATA
>JAQBNJ010000129.1 GCA_028288645.1 Sediminibacterium sp. | reverse complement strand
TCCAGGTTTTTTACGATGAATACGTTTTGATAATCGGGTGACCTGTCACCACGTATGCAATGGACGAATGCTTTGCCGGTGCGCATGAAATGTTTTGGCCTCGGGTGTAATTCATCTGTCCATCCCTCGTCGCCCACACTGTCCCTTGAATCAATATGGAAAACTTTTTGCCCGTCACTACTATTAAAAAGGTTACCGGTGTAGATCATCATTTCATTAAACAACGTGATCATGGCATACATTGTGTCCTTTTGATTTTGCTCCGCGTTAATGCCTCTCATCTGCAACGGCGTTTTGAGCCAGTGACCATGGCCTAAAAACAACCTTACGAACGGGACATACCATTTGGAAGGATTGATCCCAAAATTCTTTTTAAAAGAAGGAACCGCGTAATCATATCCTTGTGTGATGATCCTGATACCGTCAAACTTTGGAATTTTATTTAATTTTTCCCCGGCGTGAAGAATACCGCGGATCAAAAAGCAATACTGCAGATGAAAAAACATCAATAAAGCAAAAAAATCTTTTGATAAATACCCTGTTCCATTATTAAATCGTTGCATGTCTGTGACCACAAATGTTTTCTCACGGTTATCCATAAGATCCTTTGCGAATTCACATTCGATATAGGCCCTGGAACTACCCGTGGGATCCACCATCGAAGCGAGGCGGTAAGAACCTACGAGATCGTTTCCTCCACCGCTGATCAGGAACCAATCCGGATGAAGCACCGATAATTCTTCCACATACTTTTTTGCTTTCAGCATATTCAACAACCAGTCTCCACCCTTGGCGATACTATACACTGCAAGGTCTTTTTCCATTGCGATTCTGTCGATCACATCTGTAAGTAAAACGGGATAGTTGAACCAGGAATCGCCTTCGGCTAAAATAACCTGTTGAGTTTTTTGTGCGGGGTCGCGAAACCGGTTCCTGATCTTGGCAATAAAGGTTTGGTTCCTTCTGTCATTTTTAAGGTCATCCAGTTTTTTCAATACTCCTTCCAAAGCGGATATCTTCAGGATCGTATTTTCATTCAGGTCATATATATGCTGAATGATGCACGCAAGATCCTCTTCGTTAACCTCTCTGCGGAGTTCTTTCAGTTGCTCCAGTGAAATTCGGTTTGCAAGCAACAGATCGATCAAATCTTTTTTTTGTTTTTCAGTCATTTGAAAAAATTAAAAATTGTATCCAGCCACAAAGCTGATGCCTGTGCGTTTGACAAAGTCCGCTTCCTTTTGCAGTTGATTGAATACATCATTGACCTGGAACACGAACCCACCTATAATATTTCCGGGTGCTTTTGCATTGCCCGCAAACAAACCGATCCCGATGTTTTGCCTGGCAAAGCTGCTGCCTATTCCACCACGATAAAAACTACCAACTCCAACCGTACCTCCCAAAAAAGTTGGATACACCATAAAATCAAATTTGACTTTCATCATTCCACCCTTCATATACGCACCCTTGAAACCGGAAGCCTTG
This sequence comes from Sediminibacterium sp., assembly GCA_028288645.1. GTDB lineage: Bacteria > Bacteroidota > Bacteroidia > Chitinophagales > Chitinophagaceae > Sediminibacterium. The sequence goes on along the minus strand of JAQBNJ010000129.1, from coordinate 2,736 downwards.
TCAGACAAAACCACATTGCGTCCAACCGTGGTTGTATGGTATTGATCTACATCGTCAAGATCCGTCAGGTTATCATATTTCCCGTATTCAATGGACGCACCCAGCACAGTAGAACTTGTTCCCCAACTTGCGGTTCGGTTGTAGCCACCTTTTATGAACCCACCCAGGAAATCAGTTTTTACCAAAGTTGCAGAGAGCGTATCCGTGTAGAGTTTAAAATTGGATTGATTGATCCCTGCACTACCATAAAAGAAATGGGTCACGCCCGGTCTGTGACTCGTCAGGTAACCACCTACAAAAAAAGACAAGGCATATTTTGGCTTAAAATTAAACCCTTCAAACAGTTTGGAAACACCTTCGTTTGATTTAAGTTTCAGGTCGATGCCCCAAAGGGATTCTTTTCCCCCTATCGCATTGGCAAATGCAACCCCCGCAGAAAAACTCGCATCGCCGCTGTTAAGAACAAGGGTCTTATTTCCAAGGACCGTGATGGAACTCTCGCCGGATTTGTCCTGCAATGTGGATGTTTGTGAGAGGCAGCAAACCGGCAATATTAAAAACAAGCATAATTTACTACGGAAATTTTTCATGGATTCACAGTTTTGGTGATTTCAGAATACCCACTCGATTTGTCACCGATAACGCCGCTTTCATCTACCGCTTTATGGCTATCACTTTTATTGGTTACCGTAAACGCCCACGCGGTATGGTTTATTCCGTTGCAAGACATAAAAACATGCAACTGTCCCGGTACATCCACCTGCACATCATTATTGGTCCATTTTACTCCGCCATTGGAACTTGTTAAATGAATAGAATTACCCTCCAGTTTTACTTCCGGCTGGATCAGGTTACCCTGTCCCGTAAGTTCTATTTTGTAATGTTGTATTGCCATCGTATCAGTTTTGGTTTAAGCGAATGTAACTTCCAATTCGTTTGGTTTTCAAATCTACCAGTTGGCTTCTTACGTTCATACAGGAAAAACCCTGTTTTCTATAACGCGTTAATAGATGCACTAATTAAAAATGGGAATAGTATCGGGGGATATACTACGGGGGGAGAAACCAAAATACAATGCAGGTTCGATAAATACAACCCTTTCAAAAAATAATTATACGTAGCAACACTGCGTAACTTACTTCCTGACAAACGCTTGCAATCCAGGCAGGCACAGCGTCAGATAATCAGCTGGATCACCGATGCAGAAGGCACAATACCAAAGGATGAAAACACACTCACATGAGTCCGGGTCAGATAATGGTTATGGTATGCTTTTTTCATACCACTGGCATACATTCATCTAAAACCATACATAATGCCTATCCTTACCATTTTTATCGTGATCATTGTTGTTGGAGTTTTGCTGTGGCTTGTAAACACTTACATTCCAATGGACAGGAAGATCAAAAACATCCTCAATGCGGTTGTAGTGATCATATTAGTGATTTGGTTATTGAAAGTATTCGGTATACTCGGCTCATTGGGATCAGTTCGCGTGTGATTAATATGATTGGCTGCAGGTTTTTGTAACCCGGGGATCCATATCCGGATACTTGTTCATTTACCAACGACAGTCATAATGAAAAGGAGGCTGTCCCAAAGTTGGGATGCCTCCTTTCTATTTTCGAACACTTACTGCTTGCAATTAATACCCGGGATTCTGCATAGCTGTTTTTTGAGCACTTGTTAAAGCAAGGCCACCTGCCTGTATGCCATCAAGGAATGTTTGCGGGATCGGCCTCAATAAATGAAAGTCTTTTATGTTTGGAGTCGCATCCGGGTTAAAAGTTTTGGCTCTTGCCACTAATGTTTTAGTACGCGACAAGTCTTCCCAGCGTACGAACTCACCGCTCAATTCCCTTGAGCGTTCGTTCAATAAGAAACACATCATTCTGTCGTACGCGCTTGTATAACCTAACTTGTTGATAATATACTCATCGTTTGCAGGCAATGGAGAAATACTTGTAACATTCAAATTGGTTGCTGTGTTGGGCGGCGCTAATAAATCGAAATTATTAGATTCCGCGTAAGAATTCTCCGCCATATAAGCAAAAGGCAGTCCTCCCTGTAAAGTTGCGTTACTGGCTCCGCCACCATCGTAATAAGCTGTGCGGCTTTCACCACTTTGATATTGAGCCCTGGCCCTTACAGGATTTATATAGGGCAAAGCATCTAAGTAAGTGCCGGTGCCCATATTGGCCAGGCGTATTTTAGCTTCGGCAGCCATTAAATAAGTATCGGCGCTGCGGGCCAAAGTAACATCGCGAAGACCGTCTATATCATTAAAGCCACCTATGCGTGAGCCATCAAAAAATTTACTTAAAGATGGGAAACGAACATCGGCAAATAAAGCTCCATCAGTTGTTGTACCACCTGGATAGGCTACATAAACATTTGCGATCGGTCTGGTTGTTCTTGTATAAGGTACCGTGTTCAATATTTTGTAAGAATTAAACCTGTTGTCACCAGGCTGGTTAATTACATACATCACTCCTACATCACCGTTTACAAATGGAGCTGAGGCTTTATTGACGAGGTTCTTGGTTCTGAAACTTTTCCAGAATCTCGAATCATTCACTAAATCATATACCCTGTACATATAATAAGTAGTAGCTAAACGGCTGAAGGGCCTGCCACCACTAACATCCCGCTGCATCTGGGGTAAATCGTCGTAGCGGCTTCCGTAATAAAGATGCTGTTGATTAACGCCGGTTGCAGAAGCATCGGCAGTAAATT
>JAQBNJ010000109.1 GCA_028288645.1 Sediminibacterium sp. | reverse complement strand
TGATCGCAGTCTTGCTCCACAGTTCGATACTGTTCCCGGAATGAAATTGGCCAAAATAATTATAAATTTTCACTTAAATAACGTTGATTCGGCGCAGCTCACATTACCTGCATCGAGGAGTATTCAGCATCACCTATTTAGAACTGAAATGGACGAGCATTATAAGCAACGCATTGTCTCGTATATCGAGCAACAAAGCAAGGTGATTAAGGACTAACGTTTAAATAACTAATTTCTATAAGTCAAATTGTAACTACAGTATCAATGCGTTAGTAAAAATAAACCCGAAAGAACCATATCAAGACTTCGTGCAAGCGGTACTCGTTTGTTCCGTTCCCAATTTGCAACGGTCGTTTCATCAACGCCTAACACCTTTGCCAACTTGTCATTGCTCAATCCATGCTCATTTTTATATCGCTTGATCTGCCGCCGAAGGTGGCGGTTTCATGATCGAACGGATAGTAATCGAGAAATGCAATGATTGCGGGATACTGATATAAGCGTGGTTTGTTGCGCTCTTGTTCCCAGAGCCATATGCATTCGTCTGTAACTTTCAATCGCCGTGCGACGTCCGCTTGATACAACCCTAAATCCAACCTGCGTTTCTTGAGATGTTCACCAAGCGTTTGCGGATTTTCAGGATAGCCTTGAGGATGAGGCTTTTGCACTGTTTTCGCGTATCGGGACATAAGCGACAAACCAATGGGGATTCATAATTTATCTATACCCATGAATGGCAGATAATTCCCATTCTTTAAAAGCGTTGTATAACCTTGCTGTAACAGAAACTTCAGAAAAGGGGGCGAAGAAAATATCATCCACTTGTGTAACCGGGATCAGGCGTTTGGTGGAACTGGTGATGAACGCTTCTTTTGCATTTCGCACATCATTCAAAGAGATCGCCCTTTCTTCTGCATGAATCCCTATGTTTGAAGCGATCGCCAACAATTGTTTCCTCGTAATGCCTTTCAAAATATTCTTTGCAGGCGTAACGAGCCGATCATCTTTTGTAATAATAAAGAAATTAGATCTCGGGCATTCGCTTACCATTTCGTTTTGATGGTATAAAATATCATCCGCGCCATTTTCTTTTACCCAGGGCTGTAAACGGATGGCCATTAAATAATCCGTTGTTTTTACTTCCGGTACCTGGCGCTGGTGCTCATAGCTGATCAATTTATATCCCGGCAGGAAAATGGTATCGGGTGGAGGAGGTATCAATTGCTCACTGATCAGCAGGTTGGTCTCTCCTGTCATTTGATACCCATCCGATGATGGGCCTCCGGTAAGCAATAATTTAATGCCCGCATTGGCAAGCCCGTTTCGTTGCAGTAATTCTTTAATGATGGATCGCATTTCATCCCTGCTATACCGGATCGATAAACGCATCATCTCTGCCGATTGGTAAAAACGGTCGAGATGGTCCTCCCAAAACAAAGGCGCACCATCTGTAACGCGTAGAAAATCGAAGATGCCGTAACCACGTTGCAGGCCGAGATCATTCACCGGGATCGTCGCTTCACTCAAGGGAATAAAACGACCATTTAAAAAACATAGTAGTTCCGGCATCTTGCAGTTTGTTTTAAAAGGAATAGGGTTGTGATAAAGATAACAACCCAAAAATAGTGATCATACGTCTTTTTTATCTATTCATCAATCCCTCTTCCATTCCTGGCCGTTCTTTCTTAACTTCCTCGTTCATTTAACTGCTATGAAAAAGATCTGCTTCCTGTTATTGGCCGCATTTGCCGGCATACAAATTTTTGCACAAGTAACTCCCGGATGGTTACGCTATTCAGCTATTTCTCCTGATGGCAAAACAATTGTGTTCACTTATAAAGGCGATCTCTTCCGTGTATCCTCTTCCGGCGGAAATGCCACAGCACTTACCACGCACGAGGCGCATGATTTCATGCCGGTATGGAGTCACGATGGAAAGTCGATCGCATTTGCAAGCGACCGGTATGGCAATTTCGACATCTTCGTTATTCCTGCAGAAGGCGGTGAGGCGAAACGCGTAACTTATCATTCTGCACAGGAATATCCCTACGAATTCAGTACCGATAATACAAGTATCCTCTTTGGTTCATCGCGGATGGATCTTGCCAGCAACCGTACCTATCCAACCGGCTCACAACCTGAACTCTATAAAGTTTTCGTAAATGGCGGAAGAGTGGAACAGGTATTGAGCACGCCTGCCGAAGACGTGAAACTCAGCAAGAACGGGCAATACATGATCTACCACGATAAAAAAGGCGGCGAGAATGCCTGGCGCAAACACCATACTTCTTCTATTGCAAGGGATATATGGATCTATGATAGTAAAGCAGGCACACATAAAAAGATCACATCCTTTGCAGGCGAAGACAGAACCCCGGTTTTTACAGATAACGACAGGTCCTTTTACTATTTAAGTGAAGAAAGCGGTTCATTCAATGTGCAGAAAATGGGGCTTGACGGAACGAAATCGCAACCCATTACATCCTTCAAAAAACATCCTGTCCGTTTTCTCAGTTCATCCAATGATGGTTTGCTCTGTTATAGTTATGATGGTGAGTTGTACACGCAAAAAGGTGCAGGCAAAGCGCAGAAAGTAAACATCAGCATTTCTGCAGATTCAAAATCAAACAATGAAAGAGTGGTTCCTGTAAGCGGTGGCGCAAGAGATGTTTCTGTTTCTCCCAATGGAAAAGTAGTGGCTTTTGTTTTTCGCGGTGAGGTTTTTGTTACCAGTGTTGAGGGCGGTGTTACCAAACGCATCACCAATACACCCGAACAGGAAAGACTGGTAAGTTTTTCTCCCGATGGAAAAACATTGTTGTATGCATCCGAACGCGGCAATAGCTGGAAAATATTTGAAACAAAAAAACAGCGTGATGAAGAACCGTATTTCTATGCATCCACCGTATTGAAAGAAACACCGGTGATCGTGAATGAAAAAGAAAATTACGAACCTGTGTATTCGCCTGATGGAAAAGAGATCGCATTTATAGAAAACCGGATGACGTTGAAGATCTACAATATCGCTTCCAAACAATCGCGCACATTGCTTACCGATAAAGAACTTTTTTCTATGGGTGATAACGACCAGTATTTTCAATGGAGTCCCGATAGTAAATGGATCTTATTCGACTACGCTATCCCCGGCATTGCGCCGGGAGAAGTAGGAATTTTATCCGCCGATGGAAAAGGCAAAGTGATCAATCTTACCGAAAGCGGTTTCAACGATAGCCGCGCAAAATGGATCATGGGTGGCAAAGCCATGCTCTGGTTCAGCAACCGCGATGGTTTGAAAAGCGTAGCACAAAGCGGCGGGGCACAGAGTGATGTATATGCGATGTTCTTTACACAGGAATCGTTCGATCGCTTCAAACTTAATAAAGAAGACGCGGCATTATTAAAAGAAACCGAAGAAAACAAAGCCAAAGCAGATACTTCGAAGAAAAAAGAAGTGAAGAAAGACAGTGTGATGATAGATTGGGATGGACTCACTTACCGCAAATCAAAACTCACCATACATTCCTCTTCTTTGAGTGATGCGTTGGTTAGTAAGGACGGTGAGAACTTATATTATCTCGCGCGTTTTGAAAAGGGCAGCAATTTATGGACCACCAATCTCCGCACCAAAGAAACCAAAATGCTGGTGACTTTAAATTCCGGCGGCGGAAACATGGTATGGGATAAGGAACAGAAAACGATCTTTCTCGCATCAGACGGCGGCATTTTTAAAATTGATCCTGTAAGTGGCAAAAGAGATATGATCAGCATCAATGGCGAAATGACTTTGAATGTGGAAGCAGAAAGAAAGTTCATGTTCGAACATGTGTGGAGACGAACCAAAGAAACTTTTTACACAGCGAGCATGCATGGTGTGAACTGGGATAGTTACAAACCCGATTACGAAAAATACCTGCCGCATATCGGCAACAATTATGAGTTCTCTGAAATGCTGAGTGAATTATTGGGTGAGTTGAATGTGAGTCATAGCGGTTCCAGCTATGGCGCGGCTGCACCCAATGGAGATGCGACTGCATCGCTTGGCGCATTTTACGATCAGTTGTACAAAGGCAATGGTGTAAAAATAGAAGAAGTGATCAAAGACGGTCCGCTGGATAAAGCAGGGCTCAACATCAAAGCAGGAATGATATTAGAATCTATCGATGGCGAAGACATCTCAGCAGATAAGGACCTTGCACAATACCTCAACCGCAAAGCAGGAAAAAATACCTTATTGATCTTTGCTGATGGCGCTGGAAAAAAAGAACTTATCATCAAACCCATTACCATTGGCGAAGAAAATGCTTTGCTGTATAAACGATGGGTAAGAAAGAACCAGGATGAGGTGGAGCGCTTGAGCAATGGCCAGTTGGGTTATGTACATATACCCGGAATGAATGATGGCGCCTACCGCACAACCTATGAAGAAGTGATGGGTAAATACGCCAACAAAAAAGGCATCGTGATCGACACAAGATTTAATGGCGGTGGCGATCTTGTTGCGGATCTTGCCATGTTTCTCAGCGGTAAAAAATTCATGGATTATACAACGGATACGCGAAGCAACGGTTACGAACCCAATTTCAGATGGACCAAACCCAGTATCTCTATCGCCAATGAAGCGAATTACAGCGATGGACATTGCTACGCCTATACTTACCAGGAACTGAAACTCGGCAAACTGGTGGGTATGCCCGTACCCGGCACCTGTACTTTTGCGGGATGGGAAACTTTGCAGGATAACAGTGTCCGCTGGGGTGTTCCGCCACTGGGCTGTAAATCAATGAACGGGCAATATTTAGAAAATCACCAGACAACCCCTGATATCAAACTGATGAATGAGTATGATGTGGTGATCAAAGGAAAGGATCAGCAGTTAGAAGCAGCAGTAAATGAGTTGTTGAAAGAGATGAAATAATTTTTTTACATCGTAAACCTTGCGCTATGCATATACTCACCAGGATCGGCCGCACCATTTTTGCTATCGGTATGATAGCACTGGGATTCCTGTCGATCATTGTCAAAGATTTTATCGTTGGCCGTCCACCTTTGTCTGCAGGTGGCTTTACTATGAATCCGGCGTTGTCTTATTTTGCTGCCAGTGCTTTGATCATCGCTGCGTTGCTGATCATCCTGCAGAAAAAAATAAGAACTGCTGCGTTTTTTATCGCACTGTTGATCCTGGTATTTTCATTATCGAGACATACACTGGCGGGCTTTGCCGACTGGCTCAATACTTACAAGTGTCTTGCGTTGGCAGGCGGTGCGTTGATCATTGGAACTTCTTTTTCAGGCGACACATCAAAAAACATTTTTACCTGGGCCGGCCGGATAGCACTGGCTGTTTTCTTTATTGCCGGTGGGTATGCCCATTTTAAATTTGCGGATTTTGTGGTGTCCTTCACACCTGAGTATATCCCCCTCCGTAATTTCTGGGCTTATTTCTGCGGTGTTTGTTTAATTGCGGGTGGCATCGGCATCCTCATTCCGAAAACAGTAAGATTGGCCGCGTTGCTTTCCGGTATTATGATCGGGGGCTGGTTTGTTCTTTTACACGTACCCAGGTTTATCAGCAATGTAAACGATGCCAGCGACAGGATGGGTCTGCTTGAATCTTTTACTTTTGCAGGAATATTCTTTGTTTTGGCGGGAATGTTTTCGAAAAAAAATAATGGGGCTCAATGATCAGTTCAAAAAGAAGGATCGAACATTGATCAATAGCTTAAAATGCCTCCTTAACAATACGCTCC
>JAQBNJ010000067.1 GCA_028288645.1 Sediminibacterium sp. | reverse complement strand
AATAATTTTTCAACAGACGCACAGGCATTAATTTTTTCATACTTAGCAATGTATCGCCCTCCTGTGCTTTTATGATCGCCTCCTTAAAAGCCATATGTGAGGAGGCTTCCGGTGTGCATACAAAACGGCTGCCGACCTGTACGCCATCAGCGCCGAGGATCATGGCTGCCAGCATTTGTCTGCCTGTACCAATACCACCCGCAGCGATCACGGGGATCTGAACGGCTTGCTTAACAATGGGCACCAATACCATAGTGGTGGTTTCTTCGCGGCCATTGTGACCGCCTGCTTCAAAGCCTTCTGCCACCACTGCATCACATCCTGCTTCCTGCGCTTTTACTGCAAATTTGCTGCTGCTCACTACATGTACAACTGTACTATTTTTTTCTTTGAGAAAACCTGTCCATGTTTTGGGATTGCCTGCGCTGGTAAAAACTATGGGTACTTTTTCTTCCACAATGATCTGCATCAGTTCTTCGATGACAGGATACATCAAAGGAATGTTTACACCAAAAGGTTTGTCAGTGGCTGTTTTGCATTGCTGGATATGCTCACGTAAAACAGCAGGATACATACTGCCAGCGCCGATCAAACCCAATCCGCCCGCATTGCTTACCGCGCTTGCTAATTTCCATCCGCTGGCCCAGATCATACCGGCCTGGATAATGGGGTATTGAATGTTGAAGAGTGTGGTGACGCGGTTTTGTGAATTCATTGATGCAATTTAAAAAATCAATATTAATTGGTAATTTTAAATAAAAAGATGCGAAAGATCATAGAAGATGTTTTAAAGTTCCCGCTTGAGGAAAAAAGAGATCTTTATTATGCACTACAGCAAGACCTGAATGAAGATACTATTTTACGTGAAGATGAATTAACGCCGGAACAATGGCAGGAAGTGAACAAACGAAACAACGACGTTGAATCCGGCAAAGCGCAATTCATTTCAAAAGAGCAATTGGTTGATTATTTAAATGAAAGAAGAAATGCTAATACTAATTGACTTCAAAATATAGTACACTCTCTGTGAAACTCTGTGTTCTTTGTGCCTCTGTGGTGAAAAAAAAACACAATGAAAATGCATAGATCTTCTTCACCACAGAGACACAGCGAACACGGAGTTTCACAGAGAGAATTATAAAAGTTTCAGAACCCTAGCCGAAATCTATCTCAGTATTATCGCCAATATTTAAACTTCTGCTCAATCCCTTTACAGAAGCATCGCTTCCTATGAGTGAGTTATCTAATACCACTTCGTAGAGGTTAGTATAAGATCCGATAATACTGTCGCGCACAATAGAATGTTTGATAGAAGTATTCGCGCCGATCGCCACATGCGGGCCGATAATGGCATTGGAAATATCACAGCCCGGTGCAATACTTACGGGAGGAATGATGATGGTGTCTTTATAACCATGATCGTATGTAGTGTTGCCGCCAAATTTTTTTAATAAGGTTGCATTGCTTTCCAGTAAGGTTTCTTTCTTACCGCAATCGAACCAGTTCTTTACTTTAAAAGCCTGGAATTTTGCGCCGCGTTTGATCATGCAATCAAGCGCGTCTGTTAAATTATATTCTCCGAATGTTTTGATATCCTGGGCAAACAGGTGATGGAGACACTCAAACAAAAAATGGGTTTCTTTTATTTTATACAATCCAACCAGCGCCATATTACTTTTGGGAATGGCCGGTTTTTCTACCACCTGTTCAATAAATCCATCTTCACCAACAGAAGCCACACCAAAATTGCGGGGATCGTCCACTTTTTTTATGCCAAGCATGCTGTTCGGACTATTTACCACTTCTTTTACATCATATTCGCAGATCGTATCGCCCAGTACAACAAACACTTCATCGTTACCCACGATGTTCCGGGTCAGTTCAATAGCATGACCGGTTCCCTGGCGCTCATTCTGAAAAACAAAATGCGTGGTGAGATCGGGGTAGTTCTCTTTTACATAATCCTGGATCTTTTCTCCCAGGTAGCCAACGATAAAAATAAATTCAGTGATACCTGCATCCCGTAACTGATCCACAATAAAACTCAGGATGGTCTTTCCTGCAATGGGAATCAAAGCTTTGGGTTGTGTATAAGTATGCGGTCTTAATTTGGTTCCGGCTCCGGCAACAGGAATGATCGCTTTCATGGGGGTCTTTTAGGTTTGAAAATAGTTACCGGCTACATCTCACAGGGCCAATATGTATGCCAGACACATTCTCAGGAGGCGCAAAATAGGGAAAAAGCCGGCAATCGGGCAAGATTTGGAGAAAAGAGGCGGGCTGGATGCTGATACTGGATACTGGATGCTGGATGCCAGTGAGTGGCTGCCAGTATCCAGAATCCAGTATCTAATATCCTGTTCCCCGCTTATCTTTGCCGCAAAATAACAAGCTAATGCAAAGAGATACCGTGGTTTTTGACCTTATTAAACAGGAATTGGAAAGACAGCGTCATGGCATTGAACTCATTGCCTCTGAGAACTTTACCAGCTTGCAGGTAATGCAGGCCATGGGTAATGTAATGACGAATAAATACGCCGAAGGGTATCCCGGCCGCCGTTATTATGCAGGTTGTGAGATCGTTGACCAAACGGAACAACTGGCTATTGATCGTTTAAAAGAAATTTTCAATATTGAATATGCCAACGTACAACCCCATAGTGGTGCACAGGCAAACGCAGCAGTTGCCCTGGCCGTTCTGCAACCGGGTGATGCCATCTTAGGCCTTGACCTCAGCATGGGCGGACATTTAACACACGGTTCTGCAGTTAATTACAGCGGCAAACTATACAAGCCAAATTTTTACGGTGTAACCCGTGATGGCGGATTAGTAGACTATGAAATGCTCGAAGCAAAAGCACGCGAAGTAAAACCCAAAATGATCATCTGCGGCGCAAGCGCCTACAGCCGCGACTGGGATTATGAACGCATTCGAAAAGTAGCGGATGAAGTAGGCGCATTGGTGATGGCTGATATTGCGCATCCTGCCGGGTTGATCGCTAAAAAATTATTGAATGATCCGTTTGATCATTGTCATTTCGTCACATCAACCACACACAAAACGTTACGCGGTCCACGTGGCGGTATCATTATGATTCGTAAAGATTTTGAGAACCCGTTTGGTTTGAAAGATGTGAAAGGAAATATCCGTATGATGAGCAACCTCATGGATATGGCTGTGTTCCCGGGAATACAAGGCGGACCGCTTGAACATGTGATCGCTGCAAAAGCCATTGCGTTCGGTGAAAGATTAACCGATGAGTTTACAGATTATGCCCACCAGGTATTAAAAAATTCGCAGGCGCTGGCTAAAGCATTGGTTGAAAAAGAATACCAGATCATCAGCGGCGGAACAGATAATCATTTAGTGCTGATAGATCTTCGCAACAAAAATATCAGCGGCAAAAAAGCAGAGCAGGCATTGGTGTTGGCTGATATCACCGCCAACAAGAACATGGTTCCTTATGATGATAAAAGCGCTTTTGTTACTTCCGGTATCCGTCTCGGTGTTCCTGCGATAACAACAAGGGGTATGAAAGAAGAACATATGCAGTTCGTGGTAAATTCAATTGATAAGGTTTTGATGAATGCTGATAATACAACTATTTTACAGTCTGTGAAAAAAGAGGTGAATGATTTT
>JAQBNJ010000015.1 GCA_028288645.1 Sediminibacterium sp. | reverse complement strand
CGGTTATTAAACTTGGGGCCCAGGGGACTGTATGTATAAACATTCGATACGATCGAAATTGTTTCTAAATACATCACCAGCATCTTCGACCAGTCTTTACCTATATACTTATCAAAAGCAAGTATCGCCGGCAAAGTAACAGAAGCTGAAAGCACAATAAGCGCATCTTTATCGTATCCGTCTGCTTTTTCTTTCGTTAGATCCTGGTTCAGTACCCACCGGTCAAAACCACCAACAGCATCCTTATTTAATGCACTTAATTCTGCGGCGCTGATCTCCTGTTTGTTTATGATAGCAGGAATGCCGAGATAGTTGGTTAACCCACCCACCACCGCAATACCGCCGCTTACCCAGTAATTTACTTTGTAAGGGTGCTTGGTCGAGTCATTCATTTTATATTGGGAATACGGCGAAGTAGTGAAACAAATGATCAGAGACAGAACAAGAAAGGGTTTTAAAAAATGGATTTGCATATTTTCTGATTATTTGAAATAATACTTAATGGGTTGTTTGCAAGCAGTGTTAGAGCAATACACTCTTTTCTGTCAATCAAATTCCATCCTTTTAAAAAAATAAAAAACATTACTTGCCATAAGCGCTTGTTATTACCGAAATAATATATAAAATAGAATGCCACCGATCATAAGCATAGCCACCAGATTGGCAATGTCATTGTTTAGCAGAGGGCGTGTGCATCTAATTCCACACAATTATTTTGGCAAATACCAGAAGGATGCACCTTTTATCGCCATGAGAAACCTTCACAAAAAATCGCCTTTCCGTTGCGTTATACCGGTGGTCCGCTTTTTTAGATAGTAGTCTAATACTCAGTTCCTGAGGAGAATATACCATGCGACGCTCCAGAGCTTCAATCCGATCTATTTTGCCAGGTATTGATGGTTATTAAAAACATTCCAAAATAGATAATAGAATTATGAAAATCTGTCTAGTATTCATTTGCTTCAGTCTTGTTGCTCTCACCGGCTTTACGCAAACCCCTCCTACCAGGGACACTGTTATACCTCCAATCAAGGATACTATCGTACCGGCAAAAGGAAATCCCGTGCAGCAGTTAAAAGACATAAAGACTGATAAAAAAGAGCAGTTTAAAGACTCTGCAGACGGTCAACCTAAAAAAAGCCCGCTGATAGATACAACGATCCAAAATAAATACGGCGATCTCCTTAGGGATGATACGGCTTACAATAAAAAATACAAACTCTGGAAACCAGCTGTCCAGGTAATTGGCATTAATGCTTTCCTGGTTGGTTTTGACAGGTATGTTTTAAAAGCGGACTTTTCCCGTGTCGGGTTTCAAACCTGGTCAGATAATCTAAAAAATGGCTGGGAATGGGATCCCGACAGGTTCGGGGTAAATTTTATCGGTCACCCTTATTCCGGGTCCTTATACTTTAACGCAGCCCGTGCCAATGGCTATAATTTCTGGCAATCATTTCCCTTTGCCGTTAGCGGGAGTTTATTGTGGGAATATTTCGGCGAAACCACCCGCCCATCGTACAATGATATAATTAATACGCCTGTCAGCGGAACTTTCTTTGGTGAGATTTTATACCGCTTAAGTTCTAATATCCTCGATGACAGAACAAGGGGAACCGAGCGGGTAGTCAGGGAAGTACTTGCAGGATTGGTTAGCCCTATGCGAGGTTTTAACCGGCTGTTACAGAAAAAAACAGGAAGACTTACCAATAAGGAGGTTTATCAAAAAGAGCCGCTTAATATAACCGTGATTGGCGGAATTCACAAGATAAACGAAGATGCCAATGCCTTTTTTGGGAAAGGTCCTACCAACCCAATGATAAGCGTACAACTTGACTATGGCAACCCATTTGAGGATCGAAAAAGGAAGCCATTTGATCTCTTCAGACTTCGCACAGAATTCAGTTTTGGCGTAGGCAGAAAAATTCTTGACAATATCACCGGTTACGGAATTCTTTTTGGAAGAAATCATCAAATTGGGAAACTGTCCATGCTAATTGGTGGATTCCAATACTATGATTACTGGGATAACAAATCTTTCGAACTAGGCGCGATCGCTTTTGGGGGAGGTGCATTTTTCAAATTACCGGTCAGCAAGAACAGTTTTGTTTATACAAATATTCACCTGGGTGTTATTCCACTTGCGGGAAACAGTACGCGGTTTGGACCAGATACATCTCAGTTCAGGGATTACAATTATGGAGGTGGCCTGGAAACAAAACTGGAAACAACAATCACACTCGGTAGGGATGTCACGGCATCATTGTTGTATCACTATTACCTGATACATACCTATGAGGGCGCAGCGGGCAATAATTTTATTGGTATCCTGGAGCCAAAGATCACGATCAGGGTTTTGAAGAATTTCAGTGTTGGATATGAATACTATGGTTATGCTGATAACCGGCAACTGTCGGGGTTTGATCCCATTCATTCCACGCGAACAGAATCAAAAATATTCCTATCGCTTTTTCTTGAAGATCCACAGAGGAAAGGCCGGTACAACTAATCCCATTTCCCTTTTTGTTCAACAAACCCTTAAGAGCGAAATTTATATATTATGCCAGGCAACACACGACCGAAACGGTAATCAAGATTAAATACGACTGTGTTTTTTTTCAGTTCCGGTGCTTTTAATTTTGCATAGCGATGGTAGTTATTTACTACCTGCCTGCCGGTTAAAAATCCAAGTGCGGCGCCTGCCACTACATCGCTAAACCAATGCCGGTTTTCTACAACACGGCTAAGGCCAATGATCGTTGCGGCTGAATAAGCCAGGATTGGGACCAGCCGTTTATCTTTGTATTCCATAGCAAACACGGTGGCAGCGGCAAAAGCTACTGTTGTATGACCTGAGGGGAAAGAACTATTGAGTCTATTTCCATATGAATCCTTCCCCTGGTAAAACGGACCCCGAAAAGCAGGATCTATCTGTAATGTTCCGGGTTCATAAAAATCAGGTCTTTGTCTTCCACTGAGCAATTTTATAACCCCCTCTACAGCACTACCTGTAATATAGGCCTGGGTTGCAAGGAAGGTAGTTGTTACCAGTTTGGTTTTTTTAAAGGCATACCCATACGTTCCCAATGCCACCAGGGTGTACACTTCGTACGCCCCACCAAAATTGGTTACAAAACTATTAATATCCCTTACCGGTTTACTCTTATTTCGTAACGCGAGGGCATTCTCCTGTATTTTTTCGTCGGCAAATGATAAGGCCGTTTCCAATGCAACAAATCCACCAATCTTTATCCAATCTTTTTTCTTTATATGAAATGGCTTGCTGAATGCCTGCTTAATATCACTTAATGTCAAAGCAAAATACGCCGGCACAGTAAGTTTTGTGGCTTCGTTAAAAGCTTCCGGTTCTGTATTGTTCACTTGCTTCCCGGCGCTATCGGTTTTCAGGTGTAAGCTATCCAGTTTTTTGATCAGCGTATCAGGTTTCTGGGAAATACCAAGTAAGGGAACCCCAAAGCTGAGGAGTAAAATAAAAAACCGGGTTCGTGCGCTTGTTTTCTTCTGCATGTGTGAAGTAAAAGATGATTCATTATAACAATATAAAATTAGCCTGCCATCAAAAATGTTTTTGATCAAAAAAGAAGGTTTATCGGTAGATACAAGAGGTCATTGTTCCCTCAACATCTGAAATGATCAACAGCGACCGGGCAAAATTGCATTGGGCTGAAAATTTTGTATTCCCAGTCCCCTATTCAGCGGATCTCTGGACCACCCCGAACGCTGGCAGAAAAGTTGGTGATCTTTGTTTTCGGTCCGCCTTTACTTCTATCCATGCAAGAGAGGCATAATTCATAAAACCGGGAAATATGGGGTAAAATTTTCCACACAACTTCATGCGGGATGTTTTTCTCTTACTTATTTTTTGGGGATCTCTGGCAACCAGCATTTCATACACTCCGCGGGGAAGAAAATTATTTTTTCCCGCTGCGCTTGATTGGTTTGCCATACTTTTTCTTCATAATATCTTTTCTGCTTACTTTGACATTAACCCTACTGTTCTTCGCTGATTTTTTATGAAATGCCGGGCCGGCTTCTCCCTTTTTTTTAGGTTTTAGCTGAATGATCTTCATAAACACTTTTGGTTTCTCATCATCCGTTAACTCATCCGATATGACCAGGTTGGCAGGCAATGCAGATATAGGCACTTCGTATTTCATCAGCGATTCGATGGCTTTCAACGCGGGGCGTTCATCTTCCGTTACGAAGGTGATAGCAATGCCTTTTTTGTCGAACCTGCCGGTACGGCCTATACGATGAATATAATTTTCAGGAACGTCCGGCGTATCGAAATTAATAACGTGTGTTACTTCGGATATGTCAATGCCTCTCGCCACAATATCCGTTGCAATGATAAAGCGGTAATTACCTTCCTGGAACTGTTTCACTGTATTGAAACGATGGTTTTGCTCTTTGTTGGAATGTATCACGCCTGCAGTGCCCGGAAATTTTTCTTCGAGTTGTTCATACAATTGGTCAGCCAATTTTTTTGTTGCTGCAAACACCAATACTTTGGTCATGTCCGGATCTTCCGTCAGCAACAGTTCCAATAAATTCACTTTTGTATAAAAGTTAGGAACGGCATATCCCTTTTGGATGATATTTTCCAGAGGCGTGCCGGTAGGCGCTGCTTCAACTCTTACAGGATCGTTGAAATAAGTATCCATCAATGCTTCCACCTCTTCTGTAATGGTTGCCGAAAACAGTAAGTTCTGCCGTTTCGCCGGCAGCAGATCCAATATGTTTTTTAATTGTGTGCGAAAACCAAGATTGAGCAGTTCATCCATTTCATCAATCACCAGTTTTTTGATCATCTTTG
>JAQBNJ010000012.1 GCA_028288645.1 Sediminibacterium sp. | reverse complement strand
CAAAACCGCCGACCAACATCAGCGCCGCATCAACTGTTTTATATTGACTGATCACGGATTGGATAAATGCGCTGGTTTCCGAAGCATCATTCAAATTCACAACGCGGACATCGAGGTGATCATTTGTGCCTAAGTCGGCAACCATTTGTTCAGCTATTACGGTAGCGATCACCTGGTAACCCTTGTCTAAGAATTCTTTTGTTACGGCGGAGCCAAGATTGCCGTTGGCACCGGTTATGATGACTGTTTTCATGATCAATACGCTTTGTAAGTTATGCTAGATACAGTTGCTGTAATTTAACTTTTTTTGGTAAATACAGACAGCGAAACCACCATATTATCAGATATGACCAGGCTGCTAACACCTATTTTAAAATCAAGACGATTCACTTTAAACTCGCCGGTAAAAAGCAGCCCGTCATTTTTAGGAACAGCCGTAAAAGGGAAAATAATGTCTTTACTGATGCCCTTTATCGTGATCGTCCCTTTCACAGAATAGGTATTTGGCTTATTCACCGCTGTGATCTGTTTGGATACAAAACTGATCCTGGGAAATTTCTTTGTATCCAGGTATTCATCACCGCGAAGGTTCTCATCACGCACATCAATACCTGTATTGATCGTGCTGGCATCAACGCTTACTGAGAACAGTGAGCTTTTCAGATCGGCCGGGTTGAAAAGGATCTCTCCATCCAGTCCCGTTAATTTTCCTTCAATCTCCATTCCGGCATTCCGGATGGATATTTTTACGGAAGAGACATTCTCTACCAGCTGGTAATTTTGCCCGTAAAGGATATTACCGCATAATAAAATAAAAAAGGAAAGAAAAACGATGTTCGCTTTTTTCATGTGTCGATCGGAGAGGTCTTTGGTTACCCTTAAAATTACAGCTGTTGATGAAACTTCCTCCAAAAAATGTCGGATCCGTCCATGGACCATTGACCCATGGTCCATGGGCAAAATGTTAATGAGTAGTTAACTGCCTGATGAATCGCCGTATTGGCCTATTTATTCGCGAAAAATACAGCCGTTCCGTTAACTTAGCTTTTTTCCTGCAATACAATTTTTATTGAATGAAACGACATTTTTTACGTTCCCTGGCAACGGTTCTTTTTGTTTTTACAGCAGGCGCTGGTTTTTCACAACAGGTAGATTCGATGATGGGCTTGTATGCCGATCAGTTCCCTACCGAAAAAATACATCTCCATTTCGACAGGACCATCTATAATAAAGAAGAGACTATCTGGTACAAGGTCTATATATTAACATCCGCCGCTGAATTAACCAACCTTAGCAGAAACGTTTATGTGGAGTGGTATGATACAACCGGTAAAATGATCAAGCAGACAGTTGCGCCATTGTACCAGTCAACCGCCAAAGGCGCATTCGAAATTCCGCATGATTATAAAGGTAATTTTATACGGGTGAAAGCATTCACACGCTGGATGTTGAATGATGATCCTGCTTTTGCCTATGAAAAAGAACTGATCATTAATACGAGTACCGTTGCAACAAACCAGAAACCGGTGGTGCTCACTACAAAAGTAGAGACATTCCCGGAAGGAGGTTTCCTCATACAGGGATTGAATACGCGTGTTGCATTCAAAGCAACCAATCAATATGGAACGCCTGTTTTTATCAAAGGCTTTCTTGTGAACGATAAGAACAAAGTTTTGGATACTTTAAAAGTGAAGCATGATGGTATGGGAAGTTTTTATCTCAGGTGCAACGCGGGAGAAACGTATACGCTAAACTGGACGGATGAGAATGGAAAAACGGGCAGTACGCCTGTTGCGGCCGGCAAAACAGAAGGCGCCAGCTTGTCTATAAAAACTACAAATGACAAAGCATTGATACAGGTAGAACGTACCGTTACTGTTCCCGATAATTTTAAGCGAATGAATTTACTGGTTCATATGAACCAGACATTGTTTTTTAAAATAAATATGAATGCATCAGAAAGAACTTCATTGAAAGCAGAGGTTCCGATAGATGAGATGCCAACCGGGATCTTACAATTGTCTTTATTTACTTCAGACTGGATCCCGGTTGCAGAACGCATCGTTTTTATCAACAACCGCCTGCATGAGTTCAACGCTAAACTGACCACACCATTAGTTAACCTGGATAAAAGAGGAAAAAATGTTTTCGAGATCTTCGTTTCCGATTCGGCGTCTACCAATATGTCGATCTCTGTAACGGATGCAACAGTGGGTGAACCCGACGCAAACACGATCTACTCTGATATTTTATTAAGCAGCGATATAAAAGGAAAAGTATACAACCCCGGTTATTACTTAGCGAGTGATGCGGATAGTGTTACCGCCAACCTTGACCTGGTAATGCTTACCAATGGCTGGCGAAGATTTGACTGGGATAAGATCAAGGCAGGTATCCTGCCAACGCTGACATATCCAAGAGAGACCGAGCTGATGAAGTTATCGGGAAAAGTGCTGGGACTCAAATCTGTGAGCACCACAACACCTATTATGCTGAACATGATCGTTGTTGGAAAAGACAGCAGTAAGAATTTCCTTTTTGTACCTGTAAATAAAGATGGGAGTTTTGAACAGAAAGGAATGATCTTTTATGATACCGCGAAAATATATTACAGTTTCAACGGTAACAGCAAGCTGGGAGAAATTACACAGGTTCAGTTCGACAATGGGCTATTACGGCAGGTACAAAAAAAGATCCAGTATGGAAATAATTACCGTCCGTTTTCCTGGAACGATAGCTTGGCAAGAACAAGAATGAATTATTTTCTTACCGAGCAGGAACTGCTGAAAAAAAGAATGGCCTCTGCCACACTGCAGGAAGTGATCGTAAAAACAAGGGTTAAAAGCAAGGAACAGGTACTGGATGAAAAATATTCAACCGGTTTGTTTTCAGGGGGTGATGCAACTACTTTTGATCTTACTGATGGTACTATTGGGGCTGTGGATATATTATCCTATTTACAGGGCCGGGTTGCCGGTTTAACAATGAGCGGTTCAGGTTCAAGTATGACCATGAGTTGGCGCGGCTCTACACCCGATCTTTTTGTAAATGAAATGCATTCAGACGTGGACCAGGTGCAAGGCATTGCCGTTGCCGATATTGCCATGGTAAAAGTATTCCGCCCTCCTTTCTTTGGATCTTTCGGTGGCGGGGCCGGAGGTGCGATTGCCATTTACACTAAAAAAGGAGCTGACTCACGAAAAGGTGGAAATAGCAAGGGCCTCGATAATACCATATTAGGCGGCTATTCTAAATTCAAGGAATTCTACAGCCCTTCTTATGAAAAACCAAATAATGAGAGCGCTGAAACGGATAACCGGACCACCATATATTGGAACCCATACATTGTTACCAATAAGAAAAGTCCAAGGGTGCGCATTCAATTCTTTAACAATGATGTAAGCAAAAAACTGCAGGTTGTTATAGAAGGGATCAATGCGGATGGAAAGATGACGAGGGTGGTGAAGTTGTTGGAATAAGATTTGATATGCGCAAATAGATTATTAGTATACCTAAGTGCAATAAATTTCAATAAAAGAAAAACGAAGGAAAAAAGAATGGTCGATTTTTTGCGACCTCTTACATTTACGGCAATTCTTTTTCTCTTCGTTTTTCTTCTATCGAACGCTACCATCAAATGATACCCATCTTCTGCATCAGATAGGTAGCGTTCTTAGTTTGCGCTACACCTTTGCGCATGGTAAAATCAAAGGTTAATTCATCATCATTCAGCTCACTTTCAAAACAAAAATTATCAACCATACCCGGATGGTCTTCTGATAAGACGCCCAGTTCGGTATCATGTGTTGCGATGAGTGATAGACAGGGGTAGTTCAATAATTTCTTGATGAGCAATGCAGTTCCATCATGTTTATCCTTTGAATTCGTGCCGCGCATTACTTCATCCAGCAAAACCAAAGCCGGTTCGGGATTGGCGAGTGAAATGATGATCTCCTGCAGGCATTTCAATTCGGCATAAAAATAAGAAGTGCTTTCCTCGAGGGAATCAATGTGGTGAAAGGAAGTTAACAGCCGCACCGGTCGGAATACAAATGTTTTGGCAAACACAGGCGCGCCTAGTTGTGCAAGGGTCGTATTCAATCCAAGGGTCCTGAGAAAAGTACTTTTGCCCGACATATTTGAACCG
>JAQBNJ010000006.1 GCA_028288645.1 Sediminibacterium sp. | reverse complement strand
GGATAAAATTGTTATGATCGTGATCGAGTCAGCCGATTGCAAACAGTGCAATGAAATGACCACCCAATCATTTACAAACCCTGTTCTTTCGCGTTCTGTAAACAGCAATTGTATTGCGATGAAGATCAACCGGTCTTCAAAAGAATATGCAATGATCGATTCAATATATTCCACCAACAATTCGATGGCCATTTTATTTCTTGAGTACGACGGCACTTTACTGCAAAAATTTACAGCCAGCAGTACTTCTTATATGGCCTATGTTGACCAGTTAAATAAGGCGCTAACTAAAAAAGAACATCCGGATACAGAATTCAAAGAGTTGGTGAAAGATTATAACAGCGGCAAAAGAGAATTTGAACTTTTATATAAGCTCGTAAAGAAAAAAGCAGAAGCAGGGCTTGAACATGATCTTCTAACGGAAGAAATGCTGAGCCTGGCGCCGCAGGATTCAGCTACATCCTTAACCTTTATCCAGTTCCTTGCCGAACAGGCGCCGGTGTTTGATTCCAAAGTATATCAATACATGTACAAAAATTCCCAGAATTTCAGGGATGCCTGGTTTATGATGAGCCAGCAAAAACGGACAAACATCAACAACAGGATGGTCTCAAAATCGAGAGCCAAGGCGGTCAAAGAAAAGAACAGGATCTATGCAGAAAGAGTTGCCAACATGTTTGCCGGAACTTATACCGAAAAAATAGTTGCACGCAAGGTACACGACAGGGTTATGATCGATTATTTCAGAGGTGTTAAAGACACTGCTAATTTCCTGGTGGGTTCCGTGAGGTATTATGATCAATACCTGATGACTATCAGTCTGGATTCTGTGCAGCATATCGATTCAATCAGGAAAAGCGAGATCCCGCAAAGAACACTAACGCCTCCGCCAGATGCAGCACGTATGGAAACGGCAGTGATGGCATATGTTAGCGGCACCGGGCCTGTACCCACCGGCATCTTTATACCTATTGCGCAGAATTATACCAATGAGCTGAACAGCGGTTCATGGACGATATATACTTTCACACACGATCCTGTTTATACAGCCAAGGCTCTTGCATGGGCCAAACGTGCCAATGAGTTTTCTGAGAATCCGGCTGTTATGGATACCTATGCACGGTTATTATACCGCACAGGCAATAAAAAGGAAGCGATTGTTTGGGAGGACAAAGCTGTGCAGTATACCAAAGCAAGAAAAATACCTGCTTCTGAATACGAAGAGATCGTAAACAAAATGAGAGCCGGAAAAGATCCTATCGATGAATATTGATCAGATCTTTTTCGTGGCCGCATATCCATTTTTCAGCAGCCACTGCAATACTTTATCGCGCTGATCACCCTGGATAATTGCTTCACCATCTTTTACACTGCCACCGGTACCGCAGAAATTTTTTAGTTTTTTACCGAGGTCTTCAAGGTCTTCTTCTTTGCCGATGAATCCTGTAACGAGTGTTACCGCTTTGCCGGCTCTCTGCTTCGTGTCCAGGCGTATCCGTAATTTCTGTTGTGCAGGAGTGAGTGTTTCCTGCGCCACATTCTCCTCTTCCTCGAAACGAAATGAGGGATCGGTGCTGAAAACAAATCCGCGTGCATCCGGCTTATTTTTTTTATTCATGATCAAGCAGGGATAAAAATTATAAATATCTGTTTATTGTCAGCTTTTCTCTGTGAAACTCTGTATACTCCGTGTCTCTGTGGTGAAAAAAGGATCGAAGCGAAGGCTTCACCACAGAGACACAGAATACACAGAGTTTCACAGAGAGTTGTTGTATGCATTAAACTATTCCATGCTGGCTTTCAAACTCAGGTCGATGCTCTGCGCCTGGTGTATCAATCCTCCCACACTCACATAATCAACACCCGTTGCTGCATAGGCTTCTATCGTTTCGAGATTAATACCGCCGCTTGCTTCCGTTTCAAATTCACCATTGATCATTTGTAATGCTTCAGAAATTTTTTCAGGGGTAAAATTATCAAGCATGATGCGAAATACCTTTCCTTTGGCGGTATCGCATACTTTTTTCACATCTTCGAGGGTCCTGGTTTCTACTTCAATTTTGAGTGGATGTTTTAATTTTTGAGTGTATGCGTACGCAGCATCGATCGCCTGTTCTATCCCTCCGCAGTAATCAATATGATTGTCTTTCAGCATGATCATATCATACAAACCAAAACGATGATTCACACCACCACCAATGCACACCGCTTCTTTTTCCAATAAACGGAAATTAGGTGTGGTCTTTCGTGTATCAAGCAACCGCGTGTGATATCCTTTTAGCTTTTCTGTATAACGATGGGTAAGCGTGGCAATACCGCTCATTCTCTGCATACAATTCAGCACCAACCTTTCACAGGTCAAAATGTTATGTACCGATGCTTCTACCTCAAATGCTTTTTCTCCATTGGATACGATATCACCATCCTTTTTAAATGCTGTGAAAACGATACCGGATTCTTTGAATTGGAAGATCTTTTCGGCCACATCCATTCCCGCCAATACGCCGTCCTGTTTGATTTTTAACACAGACTTACCCATCCTATCAGCCGGAATACTGCTGAGCGTTGAATGATCTCCATCACCTACATCTTCCTGTAGAGCTTCTGTAATTAAATGATGCAAACGTTCATCGAAAGATTTCATATTGCAAATGTAGGGAAGAAAAAATGGTAACGCTGATGACACGGATCGAACGGATTTTCGCGGATCAGATCCGTTAATATCCGTTCCTTTCCGTACGATCCGCGTGCCATCCTTCGCTAAAATAAAAAAGGCCGTCTCTTACGAAACAGCCTTTCAATTCATTAAACGATATCTTAACTGATACGTAGGGTAATGATCTGCCATTTACCATCTTTCGATTTCATCATGATGGTAATATTATATCCCTTGGTACTATTTACCAGTTTACCGGTAAGGTACATCGTACCCGACATTTCCCTTTGTGAAGTGGTTTCAAAACCCTTGATCCCATTTTCAGAAAAAAAGGTTTTTAACGTTATCGCGGCCTGGTTACGGCCCATGTTTTTTACTTCGGGTTTTTCGAGCAGTTTAATATCTACGTAGTCATCAAAAAATGCGCTTACCCTGTCACCATCTGCGGTTTTTAACGCATTGGCGATCGCGGAAGGGTCGTTCTGCGGGCTGAATGACATTAACCCGATCATCAAGCCTATTAAGAGGAATATCTTTTTCATATACTGATTGTTACCCGCTAAATGCCAAAAACATGCCAAACTCGGCAAGGGCGGGTATTGGGTTAAAGTTAACATCTATTCATCAAATGCAAATGCAGTAATTTTATACTATGAATAAGAAAGCAATATTAGTTATTATGGACGGCTGGGGCCTTGGTAAGGTAAGATCAGCCGACGCTATCCAGAATGCGAATGTTCCGTTCGTGAGTTCCTTATATTCAAAATATCCTAATACCACCTTAATTACCTGTGGTGAGGATGTAGGCTTACCTGCCGGACAAATGGGAAACAGCGAAGTGGGCCATCTGAACCTGGGTGCAGGCCGCATTGTGTACCAGGAACTGGAAAGGATCAACGTTTCTATCCGCAAAGGCGAATTAACCGGCAATGAACATTTGTTAGCCTGTATACGCCTCGCAAAATCATCAAACAAACCATTGCATTTACTGGGGTTGGTGAGCGATGGTGGTGTGCACTCGCATATCAATCATATCAAAGCGATCTGCGATGATTGCAAGTGCGAAGGTTTGACTGAAGTATATGTTCACGCGTTTACGGATGGTAGAGATACCGATCCAAAAAGCGGTTTGGGTTTTATGAAGGAATTACAGGAGCATATGAAAGGATCTGTAGGCAAGATCGCTTCTGTGAGTGGACGTTACTACGCGATGGACAGGGACAAACGTTGGGAAAGAGTTAAACTGGCTTACGACTGCCTGGTAAAAGGCGAGGGCGCAAAAGCAACCGACGCCCTGGCAGCAATTGAGCAATCGTATGCGGCCAATGTTACGGATGAATTTATCAAACCAACGGTTATTGTGAATGAAGCGCAGCAACCGCTTGCGTTGATCAAAGACGGAGATGTGGCGCTTTGTTTCAATTTCAGAACCGACCGTTGCCGCGAAATAACCGAAGTATTAACGCAGGCTGATCATCCTGATTTTGATATGCACAAACTCAACATCGATTATACCACTATGACGATGTATGATCATAAGTTTCAGAATGTGCACGTGATATTCGAGAATGATAACCTCACGAATACATTGGGCGAGATCCTCGCGAATAACGGTAAGAAACAGATCCGCATTGCCGAAACAGAAAAATACCCGCATGTAACTTTCTTTTTTAGCGGTGGCCGCGAAGAACCTTTTGAGGGCGAGAGCCGTATTATGGTTCCATCACCCAAAGTAGCTACCTATGATCTTCAACCTGAGATGAGTGCTGTAGGCATCACAGACAAGCTCATTCCCGAAATTGAAAATGAAAGCGCTGATTTTATCTGCCTTAACTATGCCAATACAGATATGGTAGGGCATACGGGCGTTTTCAATGCAGTTGTTAAAGCAGCCGAAACGGTAGATGCCTGTGTGAACCGCGTAGTAACAGCTGCACTGGAGCATGGTTATACTGTTTTTCTCACCGCAGATCATGGCAATGCAGATTATATGATCAATGAAGATGGCTCACCCAATACGCAGCATAGCCTCAATCCTGTTCCACTTTTTATTATCGATAAAGATTGGAAAGGCACAGTAAAAACCGGCAAGCTGGGTGATATAGCTCCAACCATATTAACCATGATGGGATTGCCTATTCCGAAAGAAATGACGGGAAATGTGCTAATTTAAAAGTCTAAATTATTCGAATGAAACTCTTCAAAAGAATTCTTCTTGTATTGCTGGTAATATTTTTGGTTATGCAGGCTTTCCGTCCTGCGAAGAATTCATCAAATGATACATCAAATGATATTTCTAAAAGTTTTGTGGTACCCGCAAATGTAAAAGTTATTCTTGCCAAAGCCTGTAATGATTGCCACAGTAACAGCACCAGATACCCGTGGTATGCCGAAGTGCAACCGGTAAGCTGGTGGTTGGCAAGCCATGTGAAAGACGGCAAACGTAAACTCAACTTTAATGAGTTCGACAAATACCGTGTAGCGCGTCAATATGAAAAACTGGAAGAGTGCATCAAGGAAGTAAGAGATGGTGGCATGCCTTTACCTTCTTACACCCTCATCCACAAAGACGCGATATTGACCAAGGAAGAAAAAGAAATATTATTTAACTGGTGCGAGGTATTAAGAGACGGTATTAAAGCAACGAACCCGGCGGATAGCCTGGTTATTAAAAGAAAATGAGTTTGTTTGGAGTTTGTGGTTTGGAGTTTGTGGTTCGTTGAAACTCGAAGACACCTCTAAAATCCGACAAACCCCAAACTCCAAACCCCAAACATGATAATCAAATCCGCCAAATACCTCATCTCTTCTGCATTAATCACTCAATGCCCCAAACCCGACAGACCGGAATATGCATTTATCGGGCGGAGTAATGTGGGCAAATCTTCGTTGATCAATATGGTTACGGGGCAGAGAGGACTTGCCAAGACATCAGCCACTCCCGGTAAAACACAATTGATCAATCATTTTGAAATAGAAAGTTCTTCCGGCGAACGCGGCCCCAAAGCAAAATGGTTCCTGGTAGATCTGCCAGGTTATGGTTATGCCAAACGCTCACAGAGTGAAAGGGCAAGATGGGAAGAAATGATCAATGGCTACCTGCGCAAAAGAGAAAACTTAGTACAGGTATTTGTTTTGATTGATGCCCGCCACTCTCCGCAAAAGAACGACATCGAATTTGTGAACCAGTTAGATAAATGGGATGTGAAGTTCAGCCTCGTCTTTACAAAATCCGATAAAGAAAAACCGGCAGTAGTGGAACGCAATGTAAAAGCATTCTTAGATAAACTCCTCGAATCCTGGCAATTCTTACCCCGCCACTTTGTAACCAGCGCGGAAAAAAAACTGGGAAGAGAGGAGATCCTGGAGTATATCGAAAGCTGCAATAAGGAAATCAAGCCGTGAGCTTTGAGCTGCGAGCTGTGAGCCAGGCTTGCATTCGCTGGAAGGCTAGTGAATCCACCATAATTTAGAGAAGCTTCAAACTTAGACCCACCAGGCTCATAGAGCTCGCAGCTCAAAGCTCGTAGCCTTCCTAATTAACTACCTTATCCGCACAACAACTACTCGCAAAAGCTTCCGGCTTGGCTTTAAAGGCAAAGCCCATTCCGAGAATATAGCCCATGGCTTCGCGCAAAGCATCATTGCTTTTGAATTGCGGGTTGGTGTTGATGTCGGCATGCACTTCCATATCAACCTGGTGTTCAATAAAAAGATCGCATAGCTCGTAAGCAACTTCAATGCTCTTGGCTACTTCTACCAGCATACGTTCCTTGATATGGAATTTCTGTTTGGTCTTTTCATTGTGGATGTACATAAAGCCACCATTGTGTTCGCGCAGGAATACGATCACTGTTGCAAATTCAGTGTCTTCGCCTTTTACCTGGCTGTCGGTGCCAATACAAACTTTGAGTTTAATGCCATTCGCCCTCTCCCTTTGAATAGCTTCTTTTACCGCTTCCTTGATCGGAAGATTGATGTTTTCGCCATTAAATTTTCTCCAGCGCATAAGAGTGATGTTTTTGTAATTTAAGCATTATATGCAAGCGAAATTGCATTTGTAAATCATCTTATTATTAACAGGCGTGGAAAACGGGGGCTGCGCTGTTTGTGGTTTGTGGTTTGGAGTTTGTGGTTCGTTGACATTCGGGGCCGTCTTTGTGTCCTCACAAAGACCGTTTTGCATAGGCATACGTTC
>JAQBNJ010000569.1 GCA_028288645.1 Sediminibacterium sp. | reverse complement strand
CAGGGAAAGCTGTTCATGATGAACGCCTTCTACCAATACATGTTCGAGTGCATGTGAAAAAGGGCCGTGGCCGATATCGTGTAATAAAATGCCTGCTTTAACAGCGATCTCTTCTTCTTCGGTTATTTCAACGCCCTTGCTTCTTAATTCCGCCACCGCAGAACCCATCAAATGATAAGCGCCCAATGAATGATGCAATCTCGTATGTACCGCACCGGGATACACCAACTGTGCCATGGCCATCTGCTGAATACGGCGTAGCCGCTGGTACCATGGATGCGCAATGATAGAAAAGATCAGCGGGTGATTGATGGTGATGAAACCATATACCGGGTCATTAATGATTTTTCTTTTGATATCTGCCATGCCTGTTGTTGAATTGTTAAATCAGCCGCGATCGGGCTACAAAAGTACAAATAAGAATTGCGATACAATGGAATGAAATAGATTTACTTATTGACGTAACAGCCGGCCCGGCTCAAAACATTTCCTATCGCAACCAATTTCTACTAACTGATTCCTTAATTTTATTTCTTTAATTGTTTTGTGAGAGGTGTTGTGATGGCACAACCCCAAACCACAAACACCAAACCCCAAACCGCAACATGGCTGTAGCAAAGATCGTATGGGTAGATGACGAGATTGAGAGCCTGCAATCGCAGAAATTATTTCTCGAACACAAGGGTTACGAAGTGGTAACTTTTACCAATGGCTTCGATGCTATTGAGTATGTAAAGATCAACCCCGTAGATGTTGTGCTGATGGATGAGACGATGCCGGGCATCACCGGGCTGGAAACGCTGGCCCGCATTAAAGAAGCCAATTCACAGGTTCCTGTTGTGCTCATCACTAAAAATGAAACAGAGAACCTGATGGATGATGCCATCGGCAGCCAGATAGCCGATTATCTTATCAAACCCGTAAATCCGAACCAGGTTTTATTGAGTTTGAAAAAGATCATCGACAATAAAAGACTGGTGGCGGAAAAAACCACAACAGCTTACCAGCAGCAATTCCGCGAGCTGTTCATGGCGCTGAACAATAATCCCGATTACAATGAATGGATGGAACTCTATAAAAAATTAGTGTACTGGGAACTGGAGATGGAGAAAAGCGATAGCCCCGAAATGCGCGAAGTTTTCTATACGCAGAAGCAGGAAGCGAATACAGAGTTCTGTAAGTTCATCACAAAAAATTATACATCCTGGCTCAACCCGAAAAGCTTTTCGGCGCCGATCATGAGCAATCATTTGTTCCAGTTCAAGGTATTGCCGCATGTAGAAAAAGGAGAACCTACTTTCTTTATATTGATCGATAACCTGCGTTACGACCAGTGGAAAGCCATTCAACCCATATTTGCCGAAAGCTTCCGCATACTGGAAGAAGAACCGTTTTATTCTATACTTCCCACAGCCACACAATATTGCCGCAATGCCATTTTCGCGGGGCTATTACCGATCGATATTGAAAAACAATTTCCGCAACAATGGAAGAACGATGATGAAGAAGGAGGCAAGAATTTATTTGAAGAAGAATTTTTCAAAGGGCAATTAAAGAGGCTGAAAAGGGAAGACATCAAATTCAGTTATAATAAAATAACCAATCACCATGATGGACAACAATTAGTAAGCAATATTCATAACCTGTTACAGAACGACCTCAATATTATCGTTTATAATTTTGTTGACATGCTGAGCCATGCAAGAACAGAAATGGAAGTGTTGAAAGAGTTGGCCAGCGATGAAGCCAGCTACCGCAGCATTACAAGAAGCTGGTTTGAACACAGCCCGTTGCACCAGGCATTAAAAAAAATCGCTGACAAAAAAATGAAGATCGTACTGGCAACAGATCATGGCAGTGTACGTGTGAACACACCGCATAAAGTGATCGGTGATAAACAAACCACCACTAATCTCCGCTACAAGCACGGCCGTAATTTAAATTTTGAAGCAAGGGATGTACTGGCCTTCCGCGATCCCAAAGAAGCAGGGTTACCGGTGCCAAACGTGAACTCATCCTTCATTTTTGCCAAAGAAGATGGTTTTCTCTGCTACCCGAATAATTACAATCACTATGTTAATTATTATAAAAACACTTTCCAGCACGGAGGCATCAGCCTTGAGGAGATGATCGTGCCGATCATAAAGATGGTGAGCAAGAGTTCGACCCCCTAGCCCCTAAAAGGGGGGACGAAAGGTTGTGGATAAATGAAATTCCCCTAAAGAACACACATCATTAATTTTGAAGCTTCTCAACTCCCCCTTTGCACCGGCGCTGAAGCTGTTGCGCAAGCGTTAGGGGGTTGGGGTGTGACTATGAAATACACGCAAACAACCCTAGATAAACTCGGCAATATCCTCGGAGATTCAGGCTATGTGGTTCGGTATGAACGCGGCACTTTCCAAAGCGGCTGGTGCCTGCTTGAGGCGAGGAAAATTGTAGTACTCAATAAATTTCTCAGCGTAGAGGGCCGTATCAATACCCTGATGGAGATCATCCCGCAACTCAATATCGAATTCGATAAACTCACCCACGAATCGCAGAAACTGTATGAGGAAGTGGTGAGGAAGTCGACTTTGGAAGCGTAAAGAAGCTATGAGCCGTGAGCTATGAGCTGCGAGCTTGCAGTGCCCGGCTCATGGCTCGCAGCTCATAGCTCGCAGCTGTTCTTGCGGTTAATACCTAACCCACACTTCTCCATTTTGCCTTAGATTTGACCTGTGAGCGCACTCCCTCTTACCATAACACTTCTTGGAACGGGTACCAGTACCGGTATACCGATGATCGCGTGCACTTGTGAAGTGTGTACGTCTATGGACCCACACGCTAAACGTTTGCGAAGCAGTATCATGGTGCGGTCAGAAAATACGATTCTTGTTGTAGATACTACACCCGATTTTCGCTACCAGATGTTGCGAACAGGTACGAGCCACCTGGATGCCGTTTTGTTTACTCATCCGCACAAGGACCATATCGCAGGGCTGGATGATATACGCGCATTCAATTTCTTTACAAAAAAGCCGATCAATATTTATGCGAATGCATTAACCGAAGAAGCGATCCGCCGCGATTTTTATTACGCTTTTGCGGATCACCGTTATCCGGGTGTACCTGAAATGAATATGATAACGATTGACGAGTCTTTCTTTTTTGTGGGTGACATACCTGTGCAGCCCGTTCAGGTGTTGCACCATAAGATGCCGGTGTTTGGATTCAGGTTTGGTGATTTTACCTATATCACCGATGCAAGCAAAATTGAAGACCACGAAAAAGAAAAAATAAAAGGTTCAAAAGTATTGGTGCTGAATGCGCTTCGTAAAGAAACGCATGTTTCACATTTTACTTTAGCCGATGCTGTGAATATGGCGATGGAGCTCGAAGTGCCGGAAGTTTATTTCACGCATATCAGTCACCAGTTAGGAAAACACGAAGACATCAACCGCGAATTGCCCCCGCATATTCGTCTCGCATATGATGGATTGAAGATCTGTTTGTAACCTCCTTTGACTACTAACATTAAACATGTTATGTATGAAAAGGATCATCAAAGACTATTTCACCTTCAGTAAGAAGGAGCGCACAGCCATTATTATTTTATTGCTGCTGATCGCATGCTTTATTGCGGCGCCGTATCTCTATTCTGTAAAGCGGGAGCCTCCTGTCGTTAGTAAGGCATTGGCTGATTTCCTGTCAAAGAATAAAGCAGCAGTTGTTGACAGCGGTGAAGAAAATACTGCGTCCCTACGACCGCCACCAGTCGCGGATCATGTATC
>JAQBNJ010000566.1 GCA_028288645.1 Sediminibacterium sp. | reverse complement strand
GCGTAACCCGTAAGTGTATTGGAGAAGGGGATGCTGCTTATATTGTGTGTCACCAAAAAATTAACGAATATCCCGGCAGACGCCGCCAGCATTACATAAGCCGTGTAC
The DNA here is from genome assembly GCA_028288645.1 of Sediminibacterium sp. Taxonomy (GTDB): domain Bacteria; phylum Bacteroidota; class Bacteroidia; order Chitinophagales; family Chitinophagaceae; genus Sediminibacterium. The sequence goes on along the minus strand of JAQBNJ010000566.1, from coordinate 2,638 downwards.
CTGGTAACGCCCACTTTATGCACCATGCGGCCGGTGCCTACCAGGTAAAATGAATAGGTAATGGCGCAGAGAAAGATCATAAAAGAACCAAATAAGAATTTTGGATCCGAAGCGTCTAATTGCAGTTCGCCAAAATAAGCGATGCCGATACCGAGATAAGTTAATACCAGGGCAATGACCTGGATCCGGCTGAGTTTGGTCTTAAAGAAAAAAGTATTGAGCAGAACGGAAAATGTAGGGTAGAGGAACAGGATCAAACGTTCCAGTCCCGCCGATACATATTGCAAACCGATAAAATCAAATAAACTGCTCAGGTAATAACCCAATATTCCCATGGCAATGATCCGCAGCCAGTCTCTTCTTGATAAAGGTAATGTACGCTCATTCTTTGTTACCAGCCATGTGGCAAATAAATAGAACGGCAATGAAAACAACATCCGCAAACTCAACAGCGTAATGGCATCCACATGCGTGGATTTAAAAGCAAGTTTTACAAAGATGGCCTTGGTGGAGAAGAAGATAGCACCCATGAGGCTTATGAGGAAGCCGGCGAGTGTGATTTGATGGGGCTTTTGGGGCATGGTGAAAATCAAATTAATAATTAGTAATTAGTAGTTAGTAATTAAAAGGCGGGTGTGACATGCTACGTTAATTACTAACTACTAATTACTAATTACTAACGACCCCCCCCCTACGCACTAACATTAAAATCCCTCAACGCATCATTCAAACTCGTCTTCAGGTCCGTGCTCGCTTTGCGCTGACCGATGATGAGGGCGCAGCTTACGCTGTATTCGCCCGCGTTGAATTTTTTGCTGTAGCTGCCGGGGATCACTACACTTCTTGCCGGAACACGTCCTTTGTATTCTACCGGTTCGTTTCCGCTTACATCAATGATCTTGGTGGATTGGGTGAGTACAACATTGGCGCCGAGTACGGCTTCTTTTTCAACAACAACGCCTTCTACCACAATACAGCGACTGCCAACAAAACAGCCGTCTTCAATAATTACGGGGCTTGCCTGCAAAGGTTCCAGCACACCGCCGATACCCACGCCACCGCTGAGATGCACGCCTTTACCGATCTGTGCGCAGCTGCCTACGGTGGCCCATGTATCAACCATCGAACCCTCGTCAACAAACGCACCGATGTTCACATAACTAGGCATCAATACCACGTTCTTTGCGATATAAGCGCCATAACGTGCAACCGCATGCGGAACGGCACGTACACCTAATTCTTTGTAATTGCTTTTCAGCAACATCTTATCATAGAACTCAAATGGCGGCAGGTTCCATGTCTGCATCTGCTGTATGCCGAAGTATATGAGAATGGCCTGTTTCACCCATTCATTCACCACCCATCCATTATCCGTTGGTGCAGCAACCCGAAGGCGGCCCTTGTCTACTTCTTCAATAACGGCCTTAACCGCATCGGTGTATTGGGGATCTTTTAATAGTTCCCTGTTGGCCCAGGCTTCCTGTATCTGTGCTTGTAAAGACATGCGAAAAATTTTTGCAAACATACAGTATGAAAACTTTATGGGAACTTTAGAGCGTAATTGTTCTGTCACAATTTGTAATTTGCCACGCAAACCGCTGCTGATAGCCCATGCTTCCATTTAACAACGATATCGAATGTTGCCTCGAGAAACTCTCGGAAGGTGGTTTGATATTGTATCCCACAGATACGGTATGGGGGATAGGTTGCGATGCCACCGATCCTGTAGCTGTGGACAGGATCTACCGCCTCAAAAAAAGATCCGACACCAAAGCGATGATCGTATTGGTAGCTGATGAAAGGGATATCCTTAAATATGTTACCCAGCCCGAATTGCAGATATTCGATTACATCAAAGGCGTGAACAAGCCCACTACCGTTATCTATGAAGGCGCGGTTGAACTGGCCGATAACCTGCTGGCTGAAGACGGTTCAGTGGCCATCCGTATCTGCGAGGATGAATTCTGCCGGAACCTGATCAAACGTTTCAGGAAGCCCCTGGTAAGTACCTCCGCCAATATCAGCGGATATCCTTCGCCACCCTGTTTCAAGGATATTGAACCTATTATTATCGACGGGGTTGACTATGTGGTGAACCACCGCCAGGACGATACTGAGTACAGGAAGCCCTCGTCCATTATTAAGTGGGAAAAAAATGGTACACTTAGTATCATCCGTCCCTAAAGAATAACTGTGCATAACCCCGTGCGAAAATCGATTTTTTTGTTAATTAACTGAAACAGAGTGGGTTGTGAGGTTATTGATAAAAACGGCATAGAACTTGGCTAATTAACACTTGTGATTGCCGCCAAAAATTATCAATTTAACCTTAACAAACCAGTCATGGCAAAAATTAGTGTAGATGTACCGACAGAAAAAATGAACTCTTTTGTTCAGGCAGTGATCAATCTTGGAATTGATGCACGTGGCGTGATCAAAAAAAGATATAAAAAATCGCTCCTGCAAAAAAAGAGAATAGCAAATTCTTTAAAGAAGATCTCCCATAGTTTTATCCTCTTTGACTGGGAATATTTTAGCAATGAACTGGAGTATGAATAGCTGCGCGAAAGGCGTTAGGTATTAGGCATTAGGTTTTAGCAATCGTCGATGCTAATAGCTAATGCCTAATTGCTAATAC
>JAQBNJ010000056.1 GCA_028288645.1 Sediminibacterium sp. | reverse complement strand
CAACGGTCTGCATCAGGGACTTGTTGATATAGAGGATATTTGATTTTTGCTTGTACAGGTCAACCATCAACATATCGCCTTCAACGGTCAGGATAAAATCGGGAATGATGGTCTCTTTTACCATTAGTCCTTCCAGCGCCCCATTAACAGGTTTCAATTGTAATGTGCTGATATGTTTGAAAATGATGGATAATTCTTCATCATCGATACCTAATCCTGCATAGATCTTTTCAAAATTCCTTTTTTGCAATTCATGGTAAAAATGTTCTACCAACTGGATACATTTTTTTACGATGGGGCATTTCTTCTGATTGTTCAATTGTTTCAGGAAGAACTCACGTATGTTGCGGCAGCCTACGCCAAAAGGTTCGAATTCCTGGATCTGCAATAACAGTTTTTCTATCACGGTTTCTTCCACAAATGTTTTTTGAGAGAAGGAAATATCATCCGCTATTTCCTGCAGGCTTCTTTCCAGGAATCCATTATCTTCTATACAGTCCACAATATATTCTGCGATTCCCAGTTCAGTTTCTGTAAGATTCAGATTGATCAACTGCTGTTTGATATTGGTCCTGAAATCGATCGTATCCCTGATCGGCATGTTCAGGTTGTTGGTATGGATATAACTCTCTGCTTCCAGCTTGTAATCAGGAATATCATCGTACTGGTATTCTTCATAATCCTGGTAATCTTTTGGCTGGTCCTTGTCAACACCCGTTTCAAAACTTTCATCATCATTGTTCAGTTCAAGCAACGGATTCTCATCCAGCTCGTCTTTGATGCGTTGTTCCAGCTGTATGGTGTTGAGATGGTATATGCCCAACATCTGAATTTGCTGGGGCAGTATCTTCAGTGATTGTTTTTGGAGTTGTGATTGTTGTAACATGGTCGGGCAGTTTTGTGATTGGATGTTAGTAATATTGCAATAACAATTCCAAATTCGCTGTTTATAAAAACAATCGTAATAGATTGATTTTCAATAAGTAATTAAATTGTAAAAAATATAATTCCATATCTTTTACAGGCTATTCCCAAAACGGGGAAATGATTCTACAGCTTTGGCTTAATTTGCTATCAAATGATGGGGTCTAATCGCTTTATCTATTCGCTGTTTATCATCTCGGTGCTGGCGCTGAGCTGGCTGGGTTATACCTATGTTGACCAGAATAAAGCGCAATTAAAATATACGGCCGCTGTTGAGCACACCTACCAGGCGATCATCCTTGCCAAATATTCCGAAACCCTGGTACTGGATGCAGAAACAAAACAACGCGGCTTTCTCCTGACAGGCGATATCCATTTCCGGGCGGCGTCCAATGCTTCGGCCGCTAAGCTCGATAGTGCTTTAAGTTTATTAAAGCAGATCACATCAGACAATACAAAGCAAAGGGTCAATGTTCATCTATTGGAAACCGCGATCAGGCAAAGGATGGCGATACTGGGTGAGAACTTTAATCTGTCGGGTGATAGAAAAGATCGTGTGCGAAAATTGGAAACTGGGCAGCTGGTGATGGACAAGATCCATGTCTATATTAAAACGATCGAGGACGAAGAGAATTCCCTGCTGATCGAACGTGGCCAGGCGAAAGATCATTACCAGACCCTGAATTTCGAATTCGTAAAATATGCTTTTTTGTTTGCCTGCCTGTTTTGCGGCCTTGCAGTTTTGCTGCTCGTTCGTGAACTCAGGAAACGGATCAAAGCGCAGCAACTTCTTGAGAAAAGCATTATGGACCTGAAAAGGAGCAATGAAGAAGTGGAGCAGATCACTTTTGCGGCTTCACATGATCTGCAGGAACCGCTGCGAAAGATCCGCACACTGGGCACTTTGTTCACAAAGGAATACGAAGACTCGCTCGGGGATCCTGAAAAAGATATTTTAACGCGTATCGACAGGGCCACAGAAAAAATGCACCTGCTTATCAATGACCTCGTTGATTTCGCCACGCTGCTCGATACTTCGGGAAAAACAGAAATGGTGGATCTTGATAAAACCTTCCAGGATTCGGTTGAGAGAATGGCGAGGGACGGAAAATTTTTCAAGGTAAATATGTATAGCGCATTGCCCTATATACGCGGGCAGAAGCCACAGCTGGAGATATTATTCAACCAGTTACTGGACAATGCCGTTAAATTCAAAAACCCTTTAAGAGAGCTGGTTATCAATGTCACCTACCGGATGACGGAAGCCGGAAGTTTGCGGGATATATTAAAAGATAAACGCACGCGCAGGTACCACCAGGTAACGGTATCCGATAATGGTCTCGGGTTCGATAATAGCTTTAACGAAAAGATCTTTTTGCTTTTTCAACGGCTACATAGCCAGGACGATTATCCAGGTAAAGGCACAGGGCTCGCGCTTGTTAAGCGGATCATGACCAATCACTATGGTCATATTGAGGCCCATGGAGAAAAAGGGGCCGGGGCTACTTTTAGTTTGTACTTCCCCGTAGACTAATACCAGCCTATTTATTATTTCCTGTAAAATAACCGGAGATATCTTCTATATCAATATCAACTCCCGGAAATATGATGCACACACATACCACCTTGATCATATTCCTTGCCAAATCCCACATCTTTTTCATAACACTCATTTATAGCACTACTCTTTAAAAACAGGTGCCATCACGTTTGCGGTCTTTTAGGGCCCTTTAGTGTAGAAATAGCATACCGCGGGTATGCTTTTTTAATGGTTATGGGTAGAAATAGAAACATTCCTCACATTTAAACTTATTTTATGCTACGCTGGTCAGTTGTGTTCTTTATCATTGCCATCATTGCTGCTGTATTTGGGTTTGGTGGTATTGCTGCAAGTGCCGCAGGCATTGCAAAAGTGCTGTTCTTCGTATTCGTTGTACTCTTTCTGCTGTCAATTATTTTTGGCAGGAGATCTGTTGACTAGACTGCACTTATTTGAAATCGTTAAGGCCGCTTCATTTTTCGAAGCGGCCTTTTTTTAATTAATAATTAGTAGTTAATAATTTCTTCTAAATTGCTGTGTGATATATAAGATGGGTTATGCAATTTATTTGTTTCGTTCCATCACTCAGCAACCCAATTATTAACTATTAACTACTAATTATTAATTAAATGAAAAGGCCCCCGATCACTCAGGGGCCTTTCATCTTATTTCCAACTTGTATTGAACACTATTTTATCGCTAGTTCTTGCTTTTCAGGTTTGGATGCGGAGCTGGTACATAGCTTGGGCCCTCATCCATAGTTCCCTGGAGGTCTACAGATTTTGAATCACCATCCTGCTGGTAGATGAACAGTAACCTGCTTTCGGCCACACCTTGTTTTTCAACGAGGTAGTTGATCACTGCATTTACACGATCCCAGCTTAATTGCTGTGCGGCTTTGCTTGCAGCGCCATAACCGACCACCTTCACTTTACAGTTAGGGTTTGCATTGATACGGCTTGCAACACCAGCCAGCATCTTCTGCGCATCTGCAGTAAGAACCGCTTTGTTTTTGAACTGGATACTTGGTAATTCTCCGATATTACATTCCCTTGCTACAGCAGCGGTAGGAGCAGGCAGATTTTTGATCATATCCCTTAACTCTTTGCAGCATGCTGGTTCAGGACAAGTACCTACTCCATCATTGTTAACAGGGAAACAGCTTAATGGTGTCAGTACTTCTTTATCGCGGCAATCAGGAACACCATCGCCATCTGTATCTTTTGAACGTCCGTGTGTATCAACAGGACAACCTTTTGGAGTGTTTGGTTCGAGATCGAATTGATCAGTTACACCATCACCATCCAAATCAGGCAATACCGGTGGTGGGATCTTCATGTGTTGTGGCCTGTTCAGCTCACTGTAGATGAAGTTGTATTTGTTAAGCCACCATAAAGGCTGTACCCTGCTTCTCGGATTACCGAGGTTGATATTCAACCTAACACTGGTAAATCCATAATAATCGTCGCTGGTAAGACCTGAACCATTTCCACCTGCCCATGCATCAAGATAATCATATCCTGGCATAGTGAAAGTGAACTTATGCTCTAAACCGATATTAACTTTGTTGTTTACCTTAAATGCGATACCGGCACCGAGGTCTAAACCATGAAATAATCTATATGCGTGACTCCTAT
>JAQBNJ010000530.1 GCA_028288645.1 Sediminibacterium sp. | reverse complement strand
CGGCGGCGGTCATTTTTCTCTAAGGTTTTTAAACTGATCTGTCCAACCAGGTCAGCAAATGCCGGTTCGGCATCTTCTTTCTGTTTAACAGTTAATATTTCTACGGGTTGCAGTTCATCAACTTTTTGTCCCTCGCGGTTCATTCGTTTGATGTCTTTGACACGTTGAATAGTGAGCGGGAAATGCTTGGTATTGTTAGGCAACACGTACCACATCAAATTCTTAAAAATATCTTTTTTGATCAGGTGCGCTGTGCCCATCGCAGTATCCAATGTTTCTGCATAATCCGGGAACTGTTGCAGTGCATCAAGATACGTATCGAGTTCATAATTCAAACAACATTTCAAACGTCCACACTGGCCGCTGAGTTTAGTTTGGTTGATGGATAAATTCTGGTAACGCGCGGCGGTTGTGTTCACACTTTTAAAATCGTTCAGCCAGGTGCTGCAGCATAATTCACGCCCGCAACTGCCAATGCCACCCACTTTTGCGGCTTCCTGGCGGATGCCTATCTGGCGCATTTCTACCTTTACTTTAAAATCGCCGGCATATATTTTGATCAGTTCGCGGAAATCCACGCGGTCATCAGCGGTGTAAAAGAAAGTACCTTTTTTGCCATCGGCCTGTATCTCTACCTCGCTCAGTTTCATCTGAACATTCAGTTGGCGCGCGATGGCGCGGCTGCGTGCCAGGATTTCTTTCTCACGGCTCTTACTGATTTTGAATGTTTCAATATCGCGTTCGGAACTGCGGCGCAGGATCTTTTTCATTTCGGCGCCGAATTCATCCACGCCTTTTTTCTTCATCTGCAGGCGAACCAGCTCGCCGGTAAGGCTCACTTCACCCACATCAAAACCGCTCACGCCTTCCACGCTCACATAATCGCCTTTATCAAAATATTGTAAAGTAGAATTCCGGAAAAATTCCTTGCGGCTTCCCTGTTTGAAACTCACTTCAATCACTTTGCAGGTACTTTCAGGATCGCTGAAAGGAAGATTCAACAGCCAGTCGTGCACATTCAGGCGGTTACACCCGCCGGTGCTACAGCCGCCATTGCTTTTACAGCCGCCCGGTTTACCCCCTTCTTTGGAGGAACTACATGATCCGCATCCCATATCTTAACTGATAAGTGTTAGTTAATAATAAAGTAAGAAGGAATGGTTGGGCGGGCTATAGTACTGCTATGGGGCTTATGTTGTGTCACTCACTTCAACGTTCGGTTCGCTTTTGAGCAAACTACGATTGAAAATATATAGATAAGCGTTTAACAGTTCTGGTGCAAATCGGTTCTTTTCATACAGCAAACCAATTATCACACTACCACACCTCAAGACCCTTCTCACCTGGCATTACCCTCCGGCGTCTGCTATCTAATATCCAGCATCCGCTATCCGGCAACATCTTACCCCATCAAAATTAAGGTTTTGTTCTGAATGATGTGGTACAGTTTAATGGTAAGGGCCTGGAACAGCATTTTGGCGTTGGCATTGCGCTCCACATAATAGGCCGCCCGGTCAAGTTCCTCGATAATGGCCTGTTGCTGGCTCACCGAAGCTATTTTGTTCAGCCTTTGGGCGAAATCCTTCTCATTATCGCCCAGTAATATATTATCAGCCCCCAAAACCTTGATCCGGATACTCTGCTCGAGCAGGTGGTTAAAATAGCGAAGGAACTGTTTTTGCTTCTCCCGGCCGAGTTTGCTTACCTCTTCGGTAAATTTTACCTGGGCAATCGGGCCTCCTTTTAAAGTGGCATTCAGCCATTCACGAAGCAGGCTCTGCCAATCCTCATCGGCATGTTGCATTAGTTGAAGGGCCTCGCGGTAATTACCCTCACAGATCCCCGCTATCTGGCGGGCGGTATCAGGAGCCGCTTTGGCGCGGTCGATCAAAGCCTGTTCCACTTCCCTGTTTTCGAGCATCGGGATCTTTACCAATTGACACCGGCTTAATATGGTGGGCAGGATCTGTTCTTCATTTTCTGCCACCAAAATGAACAAAGTATTTGGAGGCGGTTCTTCTATTAGTTTCAACAATTTATTTCCTTCTTTCCCCAAATATTCCGGCATCCACAAAAGCAATACTTTGTATTCGCTCTCGAAACTTTTTAAACTTAACTGGCGGATGATATCGTTGCATTCATCAGCCGTAATATTTCCCTGCTTGTTCTCTGCTCCGATAAATTGCAGCCAGTCATACACATTCCCATACGGATATGATTTGATAAACTCCCGCCACTCAGCAATATAATCTGTGCTCACAGGCTTATCGCCACTCTTCTTAGGAATAACAGGATAAGTAAAATGCAGGTCGGGGTGTATCAGTTGCTCTGCTCTCTGGAATGACTGCTGCGAACCAATATCATCCGGGTGTATATAAGAAGGGATGGGTTCCAGTGCTGTCATCCCCCCAAAAAGATCTTCCACCACTGGCGCGGGTTGCGGTAACGAGACAATGTATTGCGCAAATGCCATCGCCAGGGGAAGCGCGCCACTTCCTTCCTTTCCTAAAAAAAGCAATGCGTGGCTGAGCCTGTTCTGCTCTACCATTTCAGCCAAATGCTGCTTGATCTCTTTCTGGCCTATTACATCCTTAAATTGCATGATTAATTCCTTCTCGTTTACCTGCGCAAAGTAAGGCATCCTGCAATGTGAACGATGAGATAAAAATCCACATGCAACCGATTGTACAAGGGATGTGTCAACAAAGAAAAAAAATGCGTAAAACATTATTTTTTATAAGCCTGTTATTTTGTCTTTCATCAAAGGCACAGATCCAGGTGTACCTGTCCGGAGGTATCAATAACACGCAGATCCGTGCCACCGGTTCGCCAAGCGGGATACAGGATGGTGATAACAGCAAATGGCAATGGCAGTCTGGTGCCTCGATTCATTTTCCCATAACCGGAGATGGTTTTCTGTACACAGGATTGCAATACGAAGCAAAAGCTTTTCACGAAGTGATGGATATCTGCTGCATAGTTTACAGGAATGTTATGTACTACCCGAAATACATCAGCCTTCCCGTAGGAGCAGGGTATGCGTTAGCCATTGCAAAGAATATGCACCTGCAATTTTCGGGAGGCATATACGCATCAGCGGGAGTGAGCGGAACAATGGATGGAAATATTCAAAGAAATGATCTGCCCATCTCCGGCGGTCTTTATATGTCCCCGTATTTTAACCGTAAGATCGATTTCGATGAAGGCACAGACATAAAAAAATGGCGCCTGGGACTGCAATCCGGTATTTCGGCCAACTGGAAAAAAATGGTGCTGCGGTTTCAATACCAAATGGACCTAAGCAATAGTTCGCCTGTTAATTCTTACCGGGAGTTTCGGTACCGTACTGGCAGTTTAGATCTTGGCTATCGTTTGTTCAAGCTCAAAAAATAAAAGAGTCCCGCATTTGCGGGACCCTTTTATTTAAAATTATATTTCGATCCTTAAGATCGATTGGCGATCTATTTCAGGTATTTCAGTATCTCCTCACTATCAGGCACCACCTTACTTTCAAAATAGGCGATCAGCTTACCGTTCTCATCAAGCAAGAATTTATTGAAATTCCATTTGATCTCGGCATCAAGTACACCATTTTCTGTTTTGCTGGTCAGCCATTTGTAAATAGGCGCAGTATCATCGCCTTTTACACTGATCTTGCTTGCGAGTGGAAATTTCACGCCGAAACGCGCTTTGCAGAATTCCTGGATCTCGCTATCAGCGCCTGGTTCCTGAGCACCGAAATTATTGGCAGGAAAGCCAACGATCACCAGTTTGTCTTTGTATTCTTCGTACACTTTCTCCAGTTGCTCATATTGCTTTGTGTAACCGCATTTTGACGCAGTATTCACCACCAATATTTTTTTACCCTTGAATTTGGAGAAATCGATCGTTCCTCCTTCAATAGATTTTACTTTAAAGCTGTGAATGGTTGGGTCACCTTTTATGGTGAACGCGCTCATCATAGCTACGATGGCAATGGTTAATAGGTATTTCATGTTTGTAGTTTTAGGTAATCAGGAGGTTAAAGTTAAGAGTTAAAAGTTAATAGTGAGTGCTAAAAGTATAGGTCAATTATTAACTATTAATTATTAATTTTTAACTAAACCGTATAGGCCGCAGCAGCAATACTCAACACCGCCCCGTTCACATCCAATATAGACGAGCCGCAGGCCTCAAGGGTTGCCCCGGTGGTGATCACATCATCTACCAATAATATATGTTTGTTCTCAAGCCGGCCGGGCTGATTGATGGCGAAAACACCTTCCATGTTCTGCCAGCGGCTCACCCGGTTCTGCTTTGTCTGGGTTTCGGTGAAACGCGTCCTTATTACGGCATCTTCGTAAACCGGTTTCTGCCAGACCTCGTTCATCCCCTCACAGATCAGGGCGGCCTGGTTATAGCCGCGTACCTGCTCTTTTTTTTGATTGAGTGGTAAGGGTACCAGCGCATCAATATCCATAAATCTTCCGGAGCGTATGCAGGCGTGCCCCATCATTCTTCCTAAAAAATACCCGGCTTCTTTATTGCTTTTATATTTTAACTGGATCAGTAAATGCTGCAGTAATGATTCCTTTGTAAAATAATAAGCAGCCGCCGCGTTCCGGATATCCGATCTGCCATAGAATAATTTTTCAACGGGATTAAAAGGCTTTACAAAAAAGCCAGTCTCCGGTAAATGATGCATGCACCTTGCACAAAGGAATTGTGTATCGTATAAAATATCCGAACCACATCCTTCACAATTGTGCGGATAGAAAAGATGGAGAAGATCGTTGAAGTATTTTTTTGATGTTGACAGCATTACACAAATATGGGAATGCTGTTATTTTTTTGATTAGGTATTTGCCGCAGGAATCCGTGTTTTTTCACGGTTAATTTTTAGTGTGGTTTGTAGTTTGTGGTTTGTAGTTGTTGATTAACTAAGGCTGTGAACCTCTAACAACCACAAACCACAAACTACAAACCACAAACCACAAACTCATGTATAGTAATTTAAAATAATTGCTGATACACCTCATCCACCCTGCTCAACGCCGCCACATTTATTTTATACGCCTTGGGATCAAAACTTTTTTTATTGTATCGCGATACAATGATCTTTTCAAATCCTAGTTTCTCTGCTTCGGCAATGCGTTGCTCGATCCTGTTCACCGCACGGATCTCGCCGTTCAATCCTACTTCACCTGCAAAACAGGTATGCGCCGGCAACGGAACATCTTCATACGAAGAAAGCAACGCGCAGATCACCGCAAGATCAATAGATGGGTCCTCTACTTTTATACCACCCGCAATGTTGACGAACACATCCTTCATCCCGAATTGAAAACCACCGCGTTTTTCAAGCACGGCCAATAATAATTGCAAACGCCTGAGATCAAAACCGCTCACTGTTCTTTGCGGCGTTCCGTACACACTTTGTGTTACCAATGCCTGCACTTCTATCAGTAGTGGCCGCATGCCTTCTAATGTAGCAGCAATGGCACTTCCGCTCAATTGCTCTTCTCTTTGCGCGATGAGTATTTCTGAAGGATTGGATACGATACGCATTCCTTCACCGGTCATTTCATAAATGCCCAGTTCAGAAGTACTTCCAAAACGGTTCTTTAGTGTTCGTAAAATGCGGTATGCATAATGACGGTCGCCTTCAAACTGCAGAACCGTATCAACCATATGTTCTAATATTTTCGGTCCTGCTATGGCGCCGTCTTTGGTGATATGACCGATCAAAAAAACAGGCGTGTTGGTTTCCTTCGCAAAACGCTGAAACTCCGCCGCACATTCGCGTATCTGCGAAACACTGCCGGCAGATGAATCGATGAGGTTCGATTGCAATGTTTGTATCGAATCAACGATTACTATTTGTGGTTTTAATTTCCTGATCTCCTGGAAAATGGTTTGTGTGCCCGTTTCAGTCAACAAATAAAAATTATCATTCGCGATCTTCAGCCTGTCGGCCCGCATCTTTATCTGTTGCTCACTTTCTTCACCACTGATATATAAGACACGCAGCTGATCGATCAACAAACCATTCTGCAGGAACAAAGTACTTTTACCGATGCCCGGCTCACCGGCCACAAGAATAATACTTCCCGGAACAATACCTCCACCCAGCACACGGTTCAGTTCAGGATCTTTCGTTACGATCCTTTTTTCTTTGTTGCTGATCACATCCTGTAATGCAACTGTTTTTGTATTTCTTTTTTCAGCCGTATACGCATCCCAGCTTTCTTCTTTGTTGGTTCCTTTGTCTAAGATCTCTTCTGTAAAAGTGTTCCATTGAGAGCAGCCCGGGCACTTGCCCAACCACTTGGCGCTTTCATAACCACAGTTACTACAAAAAAAAGCTGTTTTTATTTTGCTCATGAGGTAAAGATAAAGCTAAGAAAGCTGCGTAGGTATTAGCTGTTAGCAAAGACGGCTAATGCCTAACTCCTAATACCTACGCAGCTTTATCGGCGTACAGAACCCGCAGGCTTTATTACACGTAAAAGGGCCAACATTGCTGTTGACCCCGTTACTTACTAACCCATTAAATTCTTCCACTAAATTACAAAAACAGGGCAGATTCCAAAATTAATTTTTGCCCCTGTGAATAAAATCCGGGGCATCCCCAAACGCCCGCTCCGGCACTCAAATTCATTTTTGGCGTTTTACACACTATATCACTAAAGATGGTTATATGGCCCTGCAAGCGGGGGTCCTGATGGCGAAAAACACCAATTTACCATGCAACAATTTGATAATGAGTTAAATAGGAAATTAATTTTTTGAATTTTTTTATTGATAATGTGTTTTTATAGTGGTATTGAAATCTGTTTCCGGGCCTGGTATTGCCATTGATAAATGAGGCGTTAGATGCCCATGTTGCATATGAAGGATTTATTAAATTAAATTAATTTTAATATGTATATTTTTTGGAATGATCTTCATAATTTTTGACAAATCATGAGAAAATATTCATTTCCTGGTTTAATATCGACAATTCGTAAGCAGGAGTAATATTGCACGCATCCACCAATTATCCATTTTAAGTTGCCAGAAAAGCCAGAAAAAACCTACCGGACGCTAATTAAATCCTCTTTACCGATAAAATCTGCCTATTCATCCATTTGAATGCAAACGATTGTTAAGACATGGTTAAATTAAAAAAACCTTAAAATCGAATAATGAAAAATTTTTATACGCAGCTTTTCTTTTACTTAGGTGGTCAGAACGATTGATAAACGGCTTTCTGATTCAAAAAATAACAACATGAGAAAAAAAATGCTATTAAGCGTTTGCGCTTATGCTATGGCCATTCTAGCCGGCTTTGCACAAACATCTACCATAACCGGTAAGGTTATGGACGACAAAGGATCTCCTGTACCGGGAGCCACTGTAATAGAAAAAGGCACCAAAAACGGCACCAGCGCCGGAAATGACGGTGCTTTTTCTATTAAGGTAAAGAGCGGTGCTACCCTCGTTGTCTCCGCACTTGGTTTTGAAAACAAGACCATCATTGCCTCTTCCTCCAATTTAATGGTTCAGCTCTTAACAGATGTGAAATCATTAAGTGAAGTAGTTGTAACAGGTGTGGGTGCCGCTACCAGTAAAAAGAAACTGGGTATCGCTGTTGAATCAGTGAACATCGGCGCACAAACAAAAGTTACTTCGGGTGATGTGGGCCAGCAACTGGTAGGACAGGTTGCCGGTGCGCAGATCTCAAGTACGAATGGTAACCCCGGCCAGCCACTGAATATCCTCCTGCGTGGTATCAATACCATACAAGGTGGAACTTTCCCGATGATTCTGCTCGATGGATTACAGGTAGGTGCAACCGATCTTAACTCAATCGATGTAAACATCATTGAAAGGGTGGAAGTGGTACAAGGTGCCGCGGCCGCATCTTTATATGGTGCACAGGGAGCGAATGGTGTTATCCAGCTCTTCACCAAAAAAGCAAAAGCAGGTAAACTGAATATTGATGTGAGCAGCAGTGCCACTACCACGCAGTTATTAAATGTGGGCAATGTTCACAAAGCCGATATGCATGCGTTTACAACAGACGCGAGTGGTAACGTAGTTCAGTCAAGCGGTGCGCCGATTAATTTTGACCCTGCCCTGAGTTTGTTTGATGCAAACGTTCAGTACAATGCATTAGGTGTGACCAGCTATGCTGAAACACCCTATGGTAAGAACCTGAAATATTACGACCATTATAAAATGTTCTTCCAGAATGGTTATGTATTGAATAATTCTGTTACTATCTCCGGTGCCAGAGACAGAGTAGATTTTCTTTTGTCTGCCTCTTACAACAAACAGAATTCAAACTTTAAAGGCCTTGGTGACTATGCACGTTCTAACCTCACCGGCAAATTGGGCATTGAACTGGCAAAGAATTTGAAATTAACCAGCCTTACGCAGTTGATCTATACGAAGAACACATTGAATGAACAAAGCGGCCGCGGCATCTTATATGCATTGAATAATACGCGTCCTTTTGCCAACTATGATTATAAAGACCTTGATGGCAATTATGGTATTTATTTTGGCGATGCTGCCGGTGTAAATGGCTATAATCCTAATTACGAGAATCAGTATTCAAGCACACTGATCAACAAGGTTGACCTCGTGCAGAGCTTCGATCTGAATTATCGTTTCAACAGGTTCCTTGAACTGGATGCGAAATACAGCTTGAATGTAAGGAACGAGAATACGCTTTATCGTTACGAAGACCAGGTGGATAATAAAAATGCTGACTATTACCAGTTCTGGTTCAGCAATTATAATCCGAACGCTTCAGCAGCAAACACAGGTGAGATCGATAATTACACTGAACGTACTACGTTCCAGAATTTTATCGGTACGGCAACTGTAAGAACAGATTTTGAAAAGGATTTTCATTTGAAATTACCTATCAGAACTACTACTACCCTTGCCTACGATTATCGTAAGAATCATTACAAATTATTCTCGGCTTATGGTTATGATGCACCAGGTTATTACCCATGGAATGCA
>JAQBNJ010000511.1 GCA_028288645.1 Sediminibacterium sp. | reverse complement strand
GGCATTCGTTGAGTGAATCCAAATACTCCTTGATCCTTGTTCCTTGTTCCTTGTTCCTTGATCCTTATTTCTTTTTGGGGAAACAATCATCATTTAAACAAAAGCGGCGTAAACTGCAACATATAATTCCGCCAGTTACTCCAGATATGTCCGCGTCCGGATTCGATGTAGGTATACGGGAATTGCAGGCTATCGAGCTTTTTTCGGAAATCTGCAACGGATGTAATTAAACGGTCCTCCTTTCCAATGGCTATCCAATAAAGTGCAAAGCCATTGTTTTTTTGTGCCGCTAATTTCTCATCCATATTACTGTAAGCCTTATTGGTTGTATCCGTTCTCCTGGATGGTGTGGCCGGAGAAAATAACCCTACATAGTTGAACATGTTTGGATGATCAGCAGAAATAACAATGGAATGAGAGCCGCCCATTGAAAGGCCGGCCAGCGCACGTTGTGCTTTTTCGGCTTTTGTGCGGTAACGTGCGTCGGTAAAATTTATGATCTCATCAAAAGAGAGTTCGTATGAACCGGGAACACTATTACCCAGCGTGTTACTCATACCAGGCTTATAAGAAAAATTCTCCTTTGTTTCGCCGGGCGCTGCCTGTTTGGCCGCATTGCCATTGGGCATTACAACGATCATTGGAATGATCTTGCCCTGGGCAATCAGGTTATCCATTATGTTTGATAACCTGCCGATCGAGATCCATGCTTCTTCATCACCGCCACTTCCATGCAAGAGATACAGTACAGGATATTTGTTTTTACTGGTTTCATAACCAGGTGGCGTATATATTGTTAATCTCCGGTCAGTCTTAAATTGGACAGAAGGGTACCAGGTTCTGCTCACATTACCGTGGGGAACATCATTGGTACTGTAATTGTCGCCATTGCCATGATTCACAATAAATACACTGAAAAGATTACCAACGTCACGGTTGGAAAAAGCATTCACAG
The DNA here is from genome assembly GCA_028288645.1 of Sediminibacterium sp. Taxonomy (GTDB): domain Bacteria; phylum Bacteroidota; class Bacteroidia; order Chitinophagales; family Chitinophagaceae; genus Sediminibacterium. The sequence continues at coordinate 4,989 of JAQBNJ010000511.1, read as the reverse complement.
GATCCAGTATCCGAACGCTATCCACTGTAAAAGAATACATGTAAAAGTCTGAAGGCAGTTTTGGCGTGGTATAACTCCATACGCCGCCCGTGTCGATCTTCATCTCCCCTACGCCGGCGTTCACTTCCCAATCGCCTTTTACGGATACTTTTTGTGCCAGTGGTGCGCGTAGCCTGAAAGTTACCGAACCATCTTCGTTCACAACAGGTGAATTGATACTTCCCTGTCTGAAACCTGTATTCTGTTGAGAAAAGACAATGCTATAGATAAACATTGCAAGCAAGGCAGCACCAATTTTCTTTTTGATCATGACAATTTTTTGATGGAATGAATTCGAAGACGGAACTCAAGTTCCTGCCATTTTTCGGCATAATACAATCATGGTGACTCAATTTAAGTTCATTGTGTCTCATTTTTCCAGAATTGAGAGGGATAGGGAATAGTAAGATTGGGGTTAAACGTTTGTGGTTTGTGGTTTGTAGTTTGTGGTTTCGTTGATTAGCGAGCCCTACTACAAACCACAAACTACAAACCAGTCTAGTAAGAAATCCGCTGTCCTTTTTATCCCCCAAACTTGTCGCAAACCACCTCTATGTCTCCTCAAAAGGGTCATTACATTTGTGGTATAAAAAAGATCCCATGAAAAATAAAATACTGGCTGAGTTACAGCAAACCACGCACGGGCTCCTTGATATGATCTCAAAATTTACCCAGGAAGAATTTAACCGTGTGCCTTTTGAAGGAAGCTGGGCACCCGGCCAGGTAGCAGATCATATTGCCAAAGCGGAAGCCGGTATCCCTGCTGTATGGCGGGGAAGAACACACCCAACTGAAAGGGCTGTAGATGCAAACCTGCCCTTTCTTGAAAAGATCTTTCTTGATTTTTCAACCAAACTGAAATCGCCTGATTTTATCCTGCCATCAAACGAAGCATTGGACAAACAAACACTCTATAACTCCATAAAAAATACACGCGCCAGCATCGAAGAGCTGGCAGCAACGATTGACCTCTCTCTAACGTATACGGATTTCTTATTTCCTACTATTGGTGAACTAACCGGAATTGAAGGAGCTGTATTTATCATCAGTCATTCGAAGCGGCATATTCACCAGTTACAGAAAATGTTATGAAAACAATAGTGAACGAAGAATACAATCACACTCAAAAAATAAAATATGAGAAAACTTATTGCAGCGATCAACATGACTCTTGACGGGTTTTGCGATCACACGTCCATGATTGCCGATGACGAAATACACCAGCATTATAATGAGCTGCTAATTAGCGCAGACACGCTTATACACGGAAGGATCACTTATCAATTAATGGAAAGTTATTGGCCATCTATCGTAAAAAATCCTACCGGCAACAAACCAACGGATGATTTTGCAGTACTGATAGACAATATTCAAAAGATTGTTTATTCCCACACGTTGAAAAATGTTGATTGGAAAAACACAACCTTGAAAAACGAAATTATTAAAGAAGAAATCCTGGCACTCAAGCAATCCCGCAATGGCGGGAGTAAAAACATCCTGGTTGGCAGCCCGAGTTTAATTGTGGCCTTTGGCAAGCTTGACCTGATTGATGAATACCAGCTTTGCGTTCAGCCAACTGTTTTGGGAAGCGGCTTACCTTTGTTTAAAAACATCAGCGATAGAATTGATCTTACGCTCGTAAAAACAAAAACATTCGGTTGTGGTGTAATAGCTCTTTATCATGAGCCGGTAAAAAAATAAATACCCGCTCACTAAATGCAAAAAAGCCATACTTAAACAAGCATGGCTTCCTATAATACCATTAGACTTTAAAAATATCCCTGCGTGATTTTCGCTTAAATAAAGATACCCGCACCGTCATTGCGAGGCACGAAGCAATCTGTGTTTAGAATTACAGTTTGATTGTTGAAACACAGATTGCTTCGTGCCTCGCAAGGACGGCGCATGCTTCGCTATAAATAATATCACCCCCTATATTGTATAGCATATGCGGGTTACAAACTTTACATCTGTGCAACCGAACCGCCGGTTGAAACGGAAAGCACAACTCTTTCGCTATTGATATCAAAAGAAACAAAATAGTTCTTGTTGTTATCAACATCGGTATACTCGATACAATCAGTCAATTCGTAATCGGGAAATGTATATTCTGTGGTGAGGATCTCAAGCGCGGATTTCGGTAATTTATCGAAAGCCATCGTTTTAGTGGAACCTAACAGGTTACCATCTTCATTGTAATAGACATCAACTTTTTCATTGCCAACTGTAAAACTGGCTTTTTCGAAATTGTCACTAACGGTCCAGGAAACATTTTTTGCAGCCGAATAATTGGCTTCCAGGTGTGCCATTGCTTTGCTGCTGATAGTTGCATTGTTTGATGCAAAGGAACTTGTTGCAAAGGATACTACGATTAAACAGGCGATTAAGAACTTTTTCATGTGGTTTGATTTTGAGTTTTGAATTATTTGTGTTGATTGATTTTTATTTTCTACTATCCATAGACGGGGTATGGTTTCAATAGTTAAAAGCAGCCAGCCTTAGAATGGATGAGCGGGTGAATAGCGGCGGTTTCATTAGCCGATCCGCCGAAAGGGGCAGTTTTTTCGGTGAATAAGCGGGCATTGACAATCCCGAAAGGAAACACTAACTTGGTTGTGATAAGATCAATCAAACTCATGGATACAAAAATTCAGGATTATATCTCCAGCCAACCCAAGGACCGGCAGAAAATACTTTCTGAGCTGCACACGTTGATCATAATAAACGATAAAACGATTACACCCGTGATCGAATCCATGATGGGAAAAGAAATGATCCTCTACAAGGGAAAAAAGATGATGAAATACGGTCTTGCCAGCATGAAGGAATACATGTCGCTCCATGCGCTGCCCATTTATATGAACAAGCCACTGCACGCGAAATACGAAAAACTGCTGAACAAAGCCAGTTTTCAGAAAGGCTGTATCAATTTTACTTCAGCCGAACAAATGCCACTTGCTGTTGTGGCTCAATTCATAACCGACTGCTCAGTAATTGACCTGGAAAAAATAAGAGAGGACCAACTAAAGAAAAAGAAGACGGCAAAAAAGAAATAATACCAGCGGGTAACTTTTGCTTTAGGGTTTATGAATTATTAGTGTTGGCAAGGCGATCAAAGCTGTTCAGAAGAAAAAGAATAACCCTGTAAGGGTGACCTGTTTGTAGAAATATAGTGTGCAATAAAAATAAAAGCTCCGTAGGAGCGACCAGTAAATACAAACGATCTATGCAAACAATCAACTACAATTACCAGCTTCTTACTATTTACAGGTCGCTCCTATGGAGCTAAATACATTCTACATACCCATTCTGCTACAAACAGGGCGCGCCTCTGGCGCTCATAAAACAATCTTCCGAACATAAAACACAGCGTTCTTGTAATGAAGATGTAGTAGAACAAATTCTTTTTCCTTTCTACAGTGTTTCCGCCAATAGTCAAAGAGAGTTCGCCGCGGATGTCTCGCGCAGCTGACTCCGCGAGTCGGGGTCTTCGGCGAAATACGGCGTTCTTGCGATGAAGATGAAGTAGAACAAAATTCTTTTGGGTTCTATGCAAGGTCTTTGACTATGGTGCTTTTTATCAGACAAAATCAGCTTTCTTCATCATGGTTTTCGTTATATAATACCAATTAGACTTTAAAAATGCCCGGGTGTGATTGTGAGGACACAATCACGGCGGTCACGCCGTTGATGTGTCCTCACATCAACAGTGCATTGTAAGGCTGATGCATTTTTAAAGTCTAATTGGTATAATAAGCGCATCCACTCAAACCGCGAAGTCTCCGCCGGAGGCGGAAGACATCGCGGCGAACACCCTGCTTTTTTTGCATCAGCGCGTGATTCGAGACTGTTATAGTGCAGACAAGGAAAAAAGCTCCCCTTAACCAAATTCACCCTAAGCCGATTTGTTCCTAATTTTGCTGTATGCGAAAATTGTTGCTGGCAGCCGTGCTATTGATATCGATGGAGGGATTTGCGCAATCTCCCCCGGAAACGATTCACTCCGATTTCGTTTTATACCAACGACGCATCTCCTTCGACAAACACATGCGTGAACAGATCATTAAGGCCAGCTTTGCGCAGCCACTCGACAGCAACACAGAAGAAAAATACCGCGAAGCATGTTGGGCCATCTCACAGTTCCTGCTTAGGTCGCCGGAAATTCAGCAAGGCTTTCGCACACTTTTCACCAACTATGGAACGCTTGAACAGGATACCAAACGTGCATTGCTCGAGGCAGTGTATGGGGTTTATCCAAACGAATACAAAAACGATATCAGTACACTGATCAGCAATGAATCCTCGCCAAAACTGTTCGCCATGCAGGCCTGCTACCTGTACAGGCTCGACGCAAGCATAACCAATAGCGCTTACCTGCTTGCATTGCTGGCTAAACAGTTTCCTGCCTACGCGGAATACCCTGTGCTGGCGGAACTGGAAAAATACCTGCAAACACATCGATCGCTTATAGCGCAGTCTACACCAGGTATCGCTGTTCTTTTCAATTACCGAAAGCAATCAGGACAAAAAACGATCTATTCATTTCAACGCTGGAACCGCGACTACCCCGGATTGGCCATCATCCAAAACGAAGATGGAAGTTTTGCAAAAGACAGTACAGGTAAACTGCTCGTGTTTCAGCAACTCGCCAGGTCCGCTTCTGACCTTCCCTATTTTCTTACCAATGGAAGCACACCACAGGGGATCTATAGTATACAGGGCACCGGTATTTCGCACCAGAACATCATAGGCCCCACACCCAATATCCAACTGGTAATGCCGGGTGAGGCTGACAGCGTGTTCTGGCATTCAGCTTATGATTCTGCACAAACACCGTTGGAGAATTACCTCAACCTGTTGCCATCTTCCTGGCGTGGTTACGCGCCCATAACAGAATCGTTTTACGCAGGCAAAATTGGCCGTACAGAGATCATTGCGCATGGAACCACT
>JAQBNJ010000508.1 GCA_028288645.1 Sediminibacterium sp. | reverse complement strand
CAGGTAGCGTTTCAAATGCGGCAATATATAGGCCGGTATGTGCAGGAGGAATGAATGCAGCAACGGCCCAGCCTTTTTCGCATAAGCGCATCTCGCCTGTACTTACATCAATGCCAATGCCGCGGCGGCCGGGCAATTCGTAGAGATTGCCGCCATCAGGTAATTCGATCCATTCATCTGTTGGTATGGGAAATGCATCCCAACCCGCGCGGCCAACGACATAGAGACTGTCGTCTTCAAAAATATTTCCTTTGCCATCGGAGTAAAGGATGTATGGTGATTGGGTTATTTTCATTGATAAAATATAAGAAAGCTGTTAGCTTTTAGGCATTAGCTTTTAGCCTGGTTCTGCAAAACTCGTTAAATTCCTTCTCTTCCTGCACAGTAGTGTCTTCCAGGGTTTCTTTTTGAATGAGTTGGTTGTTCTTGAAATCGATGGTGAGGATACAGTCTTTCAGCACAACGTTAGAAAGCAGCGCCCAATGATAAGATCTTCTTGGGAAGGAATTGATAATAATCCCTTCTTCATTGAATGCGATCTCTTTGGGAAATTTTACTTGTTTTTCGAATACGACTGCTATAAAATATAATATCGGAATCCATAATGGTCCGCCAAAATTTTTATAACCGATTACCCAGCCGATGGTAGCGAGGAGCAGGCCCAGCCTGTAATAAACGATCTCTCCTTTTTTATGCTTTCTTGTGCAATGTATCCACCAGGCGATCATGCCGATCACCAATAACGCGAACACGATTGTGAGCCAGTTAACAGCATGGATCAGGTAAATACTGTAACTGAACATTGCAATGGCGATCATCAGCATCAAGCGGCTGATCAGATCTACCACCAGATACGATGGCCTTTTTAATTCAATAATATAATCCTGGACTTTCATGTAAGAATTTTGCCTTGAGATGCATTAAGATTGATTTTTCACAAAAAGATTACACAAACGCCAGAGGATCCTTGCACCTACATTGCTGTCCCAATCCGTTTGGCCAACACCAATCTCTACCAGGTCGAAGCCGATCATTTTGCGGCCGCTGTCGGTAATTTTTTTGATGAGATAGAAGATCTGCTCAGATTCAAAACCACCTTGTAAGGGTGTGCCGGTATTGGGACAAAGTTTCCTGTCCAGACCATCAATATCAAAACTGATATATACTTTCTGGGGTAGATGGTTCACGATCTCATCGGCAATCTGTTTCCATGTTTCGCCTTCGTATTGTCTTTCTTTGATGGCTTTGTCCAGGTAGGAAACTACCTTATAATTGCTATTGCAGATATAATCCCATTCTTCTTCAGAAAAATCCCTGATACCGATCTGTACGAGTTTCTCTAAAGCGGGAATTTCCTGCAGGGCATTGTACATCACCGATGCATGCGAATAAGTAAAATGCTCATATCCTTTGCGAAGATCGCAATGGGCATCTATCTGTAAAACACCAAATGCGCCATGCTTTTCACCAAGCGCCCTCATAAAACCGAGTGGTGTGCTGTGGTCGCCGCCGAGTAATGCTACCAGTTTGCCTTTTTCCAGTAATGCTTTGCTGTGTTCATACACCCACTGGTTCATCATAGCGCTGCCTTCGTTGATCTCTTTCAGGCTCTTGCACATGAACTTGTTCTTTTCAACCGGTTCGCCTTTGGAAATATAATCGATGTAGAGTTCGGCTTCTTTGCGCAGGTAATCGCTTTTCATGAGCAGTTTCCTGTCGATATCGCCCATATAAAATCCCTGTTTCCATCCGTAATTGCCATCCGTATCAAAAAGATCTACCTGTTTACTGCATTTGAATACATGTTCCGGTGAGCGGGATGTGCCGGCGCCATAGCTTACGGTTACTTCCCAGGGAACCGGAAGGATCACCAAACGGGCATCATCTTCGGTAAAAGGAAGTCCAAAAATGTTGTTGTTGGGGTTGCCAACAAAGTTGGGGTCAAATTGTGATAGATCGGCCATGATGGGTTGCTTGATTCAAACAGGGCGCAAATTTACTGGCATTTTTCTGAATTTGGTGAAGATTAATATAGTCTTAAGGAGGCAGGCTGTGAGCCTGAATAGAACATGGCCGGCGATGTATTGCTGGTGATTTTTCGAACAGATCCGGTACCGGAGACCGATGCAATAACTCCGTTATAAGTCCGTTACAAGTCCGTCATAAGCCCGTTTCAGCTTCGTATTTCCTTCGTATTTCAGCCGTGTTTCCCTCGTATTTGATTCTTATTTCCTTCGGATATTTTTCGGCAGGTACACGAAAAAAAGCGAAAATTACGCGAACGAAGTACGAATTTAGTAATAAGGAAGTACGAAGGAGATACGGCCGGTGAACAACCGGGCTCCAGGCTTTTTACAGCGCGATTGCTGACCAACGGCAGGTATAGGGGAGAACAAGCGCAGGTATATTGGAACATCTATATAGCACCCTAAGAGAAGCGGACCTATAACGGACCTATAACGGACTTGTAACGGACCTATAACGCACTTATAGCGCACTTGTAGCGCATCGGAGACCTGGCCTTTCGGTCACATCCGGCCGGTGGAGTAGAGAAGAAAGTGCAGTAATGGCGCAGTTTCCCATGATACACGTCAAAGTTCGGACCTAAACTTCAAATCAAATGCTGTTTTTCGTCTACTTTTGCGCCGTAAAACGCAACGGAATGAAGAAAATGCATATTGTTATCCTTGTATGTATCGCGGCTGCCATCATGGTGCTGATCAGTTACTCGGGCAACCTGACAACCTACGAGACCATCGCTTCGGCAAGGCAGAAAGAGGGCAAGTTCGTGAACCTGATCGTGAAATTAGACAAGGGCCAGCCTTTGGAATACGATGCAGTGAAAAATCCCAATTACCTCACGTTTACGGCTATCGATACGCTGGGAAACAATATCAAAGTGGTTTATCACAACAATAAACCCACCGATATGGAAAAAAGTGAGCGTATCGTATTAAAGGGCAGGGTGCAGGGCGATCATTTTGAGTGCAAGGATATCTTATTAAAATGCCCTTCCAAATACAAAGACGATCCGAAGGCGAACAAGCCGGTGGCGGCATTGTAATAAAGTTTTCAATGCCATGTCCTATTGTGATATGACATCATTCATTTGAACTAACTGCTACATGAATTATATCGGCGAACATTTACTTCCTGGACAGATCGGTCATTTTTTTGCGGTACTTTCTTTGATGGCTTCATTAGTGGCAACGGTTGCCTATGCATGGGCTTTCCGCACAAAAGACATTCCAGGAAAGCAAGCC
>JAQBNJ010000044.1 GCA_028288645.1 Sediminibacterium sp. | reverse complement strand
CTTTTATGGTAACTGCCAATGATTACTGGCACTACCATTACCGTTTTGATGAACCGGCCATTTTTCAGCCCAAGCATCTTGGAAAACAAATGGCTGAGAATATCCTGATCAATACCGTGATTCCGGTTTTGTTTGCATATGGCTTATATAGTAAAGACGAAGCGTACAAAGAAAAAGCCATTCAATGGTTATACGAATTACCACCAGAACAAAACCAGGTCACACGGCAATGGCAACGGCTCAACATCAGCCACCGCTCCGCGCTCGATTCGCATGCATTGATAGAACTAACTAATCAATATTGTGTTAATAAACGCTGTTTGGATTGTGCGGTAGGCAACAGGATATTGAAAAATTACGTCTTGTAGGAGGATGAGCTTTTAGGTATTAGGTTTTAGCTGTTAGCTTTCAACAAAATGCTTGCTGATTAGTTTTCTAAAAACCTTCCAGGGCTAATAGCTAACGGCTAAAACCTAACAGCTATCCCCAATTGAACTCCATGTCCAACTCAACATCCGGATGCAAAGTTCTTTCCACCGGGCAGGTACGGGCAGTTCTTTCGAGGAGGTCCTTTTGTTTTTCGTCGAGGTTTAGTCCCGGAGGGAAAAAAACATGGGCGATGATCTTGCCGATCCTGCGTGGGTCGCTTACCATGATCTTGGTAACTTCAAGGCGGGTACCATCCAACTGGATATCCATGGTGCGCGCCTTGATGGCCATGGTGGTTACCATACAGGTGCCGAGGGCAGTAGCTACAAGGTCAGTGGGGGAGAAACGTTCGCCTTTACCCTGGTTATCGGTGGGCGCATCGGTTTCTATGATGGTTCCGCTTTGTAGGTGCGTGGCGGTGCTTCTCAGGTCGCCCTTATAAATAATTTGTGAAGTCATTGTGTCATTTTACTATAAATTTACAAGTAACAAACCAAATGGAAGTGAAGAAGCTATTTTTAATAACATTCGCATTGAGTTCGTTAGCAGTTTCTGCCCAACAGAAAGTAAAGTCTGCAGGTGCTGACCTCAAACAACAAAAAAAAGCGGAGCGCCGCGAAAAGATCAACCAGTTGATCAAGCAGGAAGAAGAAGGCGCACTGATCTACCAGAAACAGGGTGCATTTGGTTTTAAATTCAATACCGATGCGTGGAGCATGTTCTATGAACATGGTAAATACAAAACTATCACCAAGACCAGTTTATGGTGGCTGGAATTTGGTGAAAGAAAACACCCCAAAGAAGAAAAAGTTCCTACGCTCAGCGCATCAGGAGGATTCCTGGTGATCTCCAGTTATATCTATGGTAAACGCAATAATTTTTATTATCTCAAAGCCGGGCTGGGGCAACAAACCCTGATCGGTGGAAAAGGAAATAAGAATGGAGTAGCCGTTTCTGCTATTTATGGTGGTGGTTTATCCGCGGGTTTGCTGAAACCATACTATATAGAGATAGAAAACCAGACCACACATAAAAGGGAAGAGATCAAGTACGATAATAATGATAATCTTTTCCTGGATCCATCCATTATTCTCGGAAAAGGCGGCCTTACCAAAGGCCTTAACGAGATCCAGTTCGTGCCCGGCGCCCATGCCCGTGCAGCGCTCCGTTTTGATTACGGCCGATACAACGAGGTACTTTCTGCCCTGGAAGTGGGTATTAATGCGGAATATTATTCCAAAACAATGCCTATACTGCTGCTGAATAAAGACAAAAAGTTCTTTTTCAACGCTTATATCGCCCTCGTTTTTGGTAAGAGAAAGTAGTTACTTTTGCATGTCTGGAATGAAAAGTCAGTGTACAGAACAGGTAAGAACCCGTTCTATATTACTAATTGCTAATTCCTAATTACTAATTGAAGAACATGCAAGAACTACCCGTAGTCCCCAAAATAGACCTTTCAGAGACCCCGCTCAAAAAACCTAACTGGCTCCGTGTTAAACTGCCTATCGGCGAGAGTTATAAACATGTTCGCGGGCTGGTGGATACCCATAAACTGCATACCATTTGCGAAAGCGGTAATTGCCCTAATATGGGTGAATGCTGGGGTGCAGGAACGGCCACTTTTATGATCCTCGGGAATATCTGTACCCGTAGCTGCGGATTTTGCGCAGTTGCCACTGGCAGGCCTGAAGCTGTTGATTGGGATGAGCCGCAACGCGTGGCAGAAGCCATTCATTTAATGAAAGTGAAACACGCGGTGATCACGAGTGTTGATCGCGATGAATTGAAAGATGGCGGATCGATCATATGGTACAACACGATCGAAGCCGTGAAAGGATTGAATCCCGATACCACTTTAGAAACATTGATCCCCGATTTCCAGGGAAGGCCCGACCAGGTGCAGCGCATCATCAATGCCGCACCCGATGTGGTTAGCCATAACATGGAAACCGTTGAACGCATGACCCGCCAGGTGCGCATACAGGCCAAATACCGCCGCAGTCTTGAAGTATTGCGTTTGCTGAAAGAAGGCGGCATGCGAACCAAAACAGGTATCATGCTCGGCCTCGGTGAAAGAAAAGAAGAAGTGATCCAAAGCATGGAGGACCTTGTAGCCGTTGGTTGTGATGTATTAACCCTCGGACAGTATTTACAACCCACCAAAAAACATTTAGCCGTACAACGTTTCGTGCATCCCGATGAGTTTGCAGAATTGCGTGAGATAGGCTATGAGTTGGGATTTGATTATGTTGAGAGTGGCCCGTTGGTGCGTTCTTCTTATCATAGTGAGAAGCATGTGATTCCCGGATACGGAAAAAATAAATGGAAGGAAGAAAAAGAAATGCTCACAGCGTAGTCGCTCGGCTCCAGCCGAGTGACTAGTATTACATGGCTTCCAGCCATACAACTCCCTTCATGAAAAGAATAACTTCCATCATTATCTTCTTTTGTGTATTGAGCACTACCTCAAATGCACAGCTTCGTTGGCAGAATGTAGATTCCCTTTACCAACCTTTACCTAAAGGAATTCACGTTTACAAAACCACCGATCTCATAGAAAGAAAAGCTAACATCGCTTATTATGTAAGCGCTGAATTAAAAGACAAATCACTTGATTTTACCACCCAGGTCGGCAACGGCAAACGCTTAACACCCACGCAATATTTTGAACAGGAGCAACAACCATTGATTGTGATGAATTGTACTTTCTTTGAGTTTGTTCATAACAGTAACCAGAATGTGGTGATCAAAGATGGTAAGATGCTGGCCTACCAGGTGCATACGATCAATGGAAGGGGAAAAGATACTTTTACCTATCGCCATCCATTTGGAAGTGCAATTGGTATTTCAAAGAAAAGAAAAGCGGATGTTGCATGGTTGTACACGGACTCAGCGGAAACAAATGCATTTGCAAGTCAGACAGTAATCGATCCTTTCAAAGATTCCGTGATCAAACATTCAAAAAAAGAAATGTTGGATGCTGGGAATTTTAAAAAATGGAAAATGAATGCGGCTGTTGGCGGTGGCCCGGTATTGCTACAGGACGCACAGATCGCTGTTACCAATAACCAGGAACTGAAATTCACCGGCAAAGCCATCGACGACAAACATCCCCGCACCTCCATGGGTTACACCGCCGATGGTAAATTAATCTTACTGGTGATCGAAGGAAGATTCCCCGGCAAAGCAGAAGGCGCCACACTTACACAGGAAGCGCAGATGCTGAAAGATATCGGTTGCGTAGAAGCACTCAACCTCGATGGCGGCGGAAGCAGTTGTTTACTGATCAATGGAAAACAAACCATTACACCCAGTGATAAAGAACTACAAAGGCCTGTCCCGGCCGTATTTATAATCAAAGCCAACAGGTAGCAGATCTGTTATTGCCTGCGTTTTTAAAAAATAGTAACCGTAAAATTGCTTTCCCTGATATAAATTCTTATGTTTAGTTTAAAACTCAACCATGGAAACCTTTGAAACAACTGAAACAAAAACAGGCAGTATCAAAACGCTGTCGATCCTTACATTTATCGGCAGCGGTTTAGCCATTTGCGGAGCGCTATGGAATTTCTTTAAAGCAGACAAAGCAGTTGCTGATATGGAGGCTGCACGGGATAACGAAAGTACGCCTGGCTTTATAAGAGACATGATGACACCCGAAGCGATCGCCAATGCGAGAACCATGGCGGCCAACAAGATACCGGTAGTTATTATCTCGTTAATTGGTGCGGTGCTTTGCATTGTTGGTGCTGCACAGATGCGTAAGTTAAAGAAGCAGGGATATTTTTTATGGCTGATCGGGGAGATACTTCCTTTTATCGGGATGATGATCTTTGTGAATGTGGCAGCTGTAACTTCCGGAATGGCGGCGATGATCGGTATAGGTATCATGCTGTTATTCATTATCCTTTACACAACGCAAAGAAAATATTTGATCTATTGATCTGGTAAAAAACCAAGGGAAAAAAAGAACAAAGGGCACATAAGTATAACACTTATGTGCCCTTTATCTTAAAAGTACTACTTCCAGGAATATTACAGATCTTTCAAAATCTGCAATCCA
>JAQBNJ010000448.1 GCA_028288645.1 Sediminibacterium sp. | reverse complement strand
GGAATTCTGTCGCTGCCGATTTTTTCTGCAAAACGTCATCCCAACGAAACCTGCGCCAACCCTGGGTTAACATTAAATTATCTGCGGCGGCATCTACTTCTTTTCCCTGCTGCGAAAAATAATAACCAGGCTCTTCAACAAACCCTTTCAGATCGGATTGAAGCCAGAGATAACTCAGGATATCGGAGGATTCAAAAGATTGTAATTCGTCAATCAGGTAAACTGACATAGACAGATCACCAGGTACAACTGCCTGTTTGTTATCGGTTGTTGCGAGATCGATCGTTACTTTTTTCCGCGCGCCATAATTCTGTGCATCCGTAGTTGCCGTGATGGCCAGTGTTTCCGGCCGTTTAAAATACAGGCGCTCACAAACAGCCTGGTTGTTTGCATTGAAGAGGGTAAAATGCGAAATACCATCGCCTAATTGTTTCTTATCGATCTCTATCTCTGTTTTCCCGTTGAACAATTCTCTTGAGAGAGATAGCTTCAGCGATTGACGCGTATGCACAAGCAATGAGATCACTGAACCTGCTTTATTGCTTTGTATACTTAGAGAAAGCTTGTCCTTGTCGATCTCCGTTAAACGCATCACGATTCCCGTAACGCTCACCGGTGGTAATGGTTTTGTGAGCGTTGTGCCTCCCGCAAATAACACCGAATGATATTCTTCGCCAGCATCAGGAGTAAGATCAAACTGGCCCATACCCAAACGAAGCGAAGCAAACCGTACGATCGTATCATTTCGCCTGTTCAATATTGCACCGTTGCATGAAATACCTTTTCCATTTTCAAGTAGCTTGAATGCCACTTTACTCTTAACACCGTTTACAAGATCGCCTCCTTCGGGAAAGAACTGCACATCATAGTTTTTTGTTTCCTGTGGAAGGGTCCAGTCAGATTTCTTCAGGGCATTTACGATCGTGATCTCTTTATCAAAATAATATTCTGCACCGGCGTTCTTCATCCAGTTGGTATAGGCGCGGAAAATATAATTGCCGGTATTAACAGAGTAAGGCAACTGGAAAGAACCATTACCTGCTCCCTCATTCAATGCCACTTTAGCCTGCAGTACAGGCTTGTTTTCCCTGGTAAGAATTTCTACATAACTGATCTTGCTGAGGTTGAAGGGCTGGTTAAATACTGCGTCGGTTGCGTATATTTTAAACCAGACGATCTCCCCGGCCATGTAAAATTTCTTGTCAGTGTGCACGAATAATTTTTCCTGCAAATGGCTGCTTCGGTATTCATCAAATGGTTTGATCACAGCATCCACTGCCCGCTGCGCGTTTGCCAATGAACTTACTAACAGCAACACTGTTAAGAAAAAATAATATCGTCTTTTCTGCATTTGCATAATTTATTGCCAGAAACCTGGTTTAGCATTTGTTCCTCCATGTCGCCTGCAATCAAGACATACTTTTTTTGCAACGATGGTATTGGTGCCGCTATAAAAAAATGGTTGATAGGAAGTATCCGGGTAAGTGAAAATGCTGAAATCAACCTGGTTGGTTGGCCATACATCTGTCTTACAAATACTGCCGGGCGCATTGGGAAAATGCCAGTCGTCAAGTTCTCTATACCCGATAAATATTCTTTTCTCTGTTACAAAAGAAGCGCTGGCATAACCGATCACGGGCTCCTCCGGATTTGAAATGCAGTGAAGGTTGCCGAGTACCTGCGCCGGTTGCGGATCAAATATGCTTCCTGTTTGCTGCGAACTTTTTTTAATGATCTCCCAATAACTGTAAGCTTCTTTGGTTAACCCATATTGTTTAACATTGATCGAATAGCGAACGGCCATCCGCTCATCATTCTGCGGCACTACCTGAACGGGTGCATAACTGATCACATCCTGGCTCAATGCTTCCGAAGAAGCTGTAGCTATATTGGTTGATAAGGTATTGCTCCAGCAATTACTGGTTTGTGTAGTTGAATCCGTGTAAAACGCCCGGCCCCTGCTATCAAGACTCACGAAACCCTGCAACTGAGAGACGTATTGCCATGTTTCAACATGATCCCAGCGATAAAACAATGTTTTGTTTTGCGGGTCATGCGTATGCGCGAAAATCGTTACTGCTTTATTTGGCGAGTCAGGTTTTTGTTTCCAGCTAAGACTGTCGATCGGAGGTGTTTGTTTAACCGGTACATAATCAGATTGATATACGCCTCCACCTGATGTGTTGATCCGTAACCGGTATTTAAGAGCCGAACTAAGATTAAGTGGCGCACTGTTGTATACGCCATTTCCCTGCGGTATCAATGTGAACGAACCTCCACCTTCTCCTTCTATCACTACCTGGGCGCCGGTTTCGGGTTTCGGTGGTAAACTGTCAGATAGATTTTTTGTGCGGCTCAATTGAATCGTCGTCACACCATTCGGGTTGGCATTGATCACGCCATCTATTACAAGATAATTGTAGTTTACTTTGATCACAGCAGGCTCATAGGGTTTCCTGCAGGCAGCAAGTGCAAGCAGAAAAAACATATACCATATCGTGTTCCTCATTTTCATGCTGTTCAAAATTATTATTACCAGAATGCAGGTTTACTGTTTGTTCCTCCCTTTCTTCTGCAATCAAGACAGATCTTTCTCGCAACAATCAGGTACAGAGCCGGTGTTGTTATAAAATAGTAAGGCCCGTAAGTAGTATCTGCGTACGTAAAGACCTGGAAATTATTAGGAATCGCGGGTACCGTATCAGGAACACACCTGTTTCCCGGTGAATTGGGAAAATGCCAGTCAGTCAATTCATTTTTATCAATAAATTTCCGTTTCTCCGTTATGTAAGAGACACTTACATAACCGATCACAGGTTCATCGGCGTTTGAAATGCAATGGATATTTCCGATCACCTGTGCCGGTTGCGGATCAAAAATACTGCCACTCTGTTGTGAACTTTTTTTTATGATCTCCCAATAATTGTATGCCTCTTTTGTTAACCCGTATTGTTTTACATTGATCGAATAACGCACAGCCATTCTTTCATCATTTTGCGGAACAATACTTACAGGTGCGTAACTGATCACATCCTGCGCCAATGATTCTGAAGAAGCCGTTGAAATATTTCGGGAACCCGCTGTTGACCAGCAATTAAAGGTTTGTGTGGTGGCATCTGTATAAAATATCTGTCCCCTGCTGTCCAGCCCCAGGCTGCCGTTCAATGGCGCTTCATATTGCCATGTTTCAAGATAATCCCATCTATAAAATAATGTTTTGTTTTGCGGGTCATGTGAATGCACAAAAATGGTGACCGCTTTGTTAGGAGAATCGAGCCGCTGTTTCCACGTTACACTGTCGATTGGTGGTGTTTGTTTTACAGATACATAATCAGATTGATATACCCCTCCATTAAAAGTGGTGATCCTTAGCCGGTATTTACTTAATGGGTTAAGGTTTAGCGCCGGACTGTTATAAACGCCATTGCCTTGCGCAAGCAATGTATAATTAGTTCCTCCTTCAGTTTCTATTACTATTTGTGCAGACAATTCAGGCTTAGGAGCAATGATACTGTCGTTTAGATTTCTTGTTCTGCTTAGCGTGATCGAAGTAATACCACCCACAGTTGCATTGATCACACCATCGATCACGAGATAGTTATAATCTTTATTGACCACGGCCGGCTGATAGGGTTTCCTGCAGGTAAAAAACGCCGGCAAAAAGATCATACAAAATATCGTGTTACTCTTTTTAATACTGCTAAAATTTAAAATTATAAGTGAGGAATGGAATGGCCGTTCCGAAAATGGATAACTGGTATCCTTTGATCACGCCATTCTCCTGTTGAAAATATACCGAGTATGGATTTTGTCGCGCGAGCAAATTATACACACCCACCGACCAGGAACTATGCGCCAGTTTTTTGATCTTATGGTTGCCTTCAATATTCACAGAAAGATCTCCGCGTACATAATCAGGTATGCGGTACTGGTTCCTGTCTGAATAAAATACACGTTGTGATCCTCCCTGCACAAATATGGCGATCGGTAAAGTGATCGGGCGGCCCGTGCTATATACCGCATTAATTGAAACACTGATCCTGTGCGAGAAGCGATAGTTGCCGATAAAGTTCACATTATGCGGTTTATCAAAATTAGCCGGGTAATAATTTCCCTTGTTGATCGATTCGCCTGCAATAGGATCGTCCATTCTTAAACGTGTGCTTGAATATGTATAACTCAGCCAGCCATTCAGTTTGCCCAATGTTTTTTTGATCATGAACTCCGCGCCATATGCTTCGCCTTGTGTATTGATCACATCCGTTTCGATATGTTTGTTCATCACAAGTGTTGCGCCGCTTTTATAATCAATATAGTGTTCCATGCGTTTGTAATACACTTCGATGGAGGTTTCAATATCACCCGGAAAATTATGGTAGTAGCCCAAAGACGCCTGGTAAGCCGTCTGCGGCTGAATATTCGGATCACTGAGTTTCCAGATATCAGTTGGCGAAATAGCCGTTGTATTTGATAAAGTGTGAATATACTGCCGCAACGTATTAAAGCTGAGTTTAACCGACGCATCATTCGATACACTGTAACGCATTGCAACGCGGATCTCAGGGCCCGAATAGGTTTTGATATTTTTACCCGACCCAAAATGCAAAACATCTGTGACGCTGCTGGTTGTTCT
>JAQBNJ010000445.1 GCA_028288645.1 Sediminibacterium sp. | reverse complement strand
GCAGCAAGTACCGCCGGATGATCGATGGTATATTTACTATCGGCCTCATAACAATCCGGTGTGCTTTCAGTGGCAAGGTACACGCCGTTTTTCTGCGGAAGCGGCGCCAGTTTTTGCAGGATGAGATCCCATTCTTTTTTGCGCTTCATCCCTGATCTTACCCGCCATTGCTGCGCAATTTCCAGGCCCCAGCTCCAGTAAGCCAGTTCATAAGTGGGGTTGAAAGTTGATACCGCATCGAAACATTCCTGTGCGGGAATTAATCCTTTGCCGAGATTATACCTGTCAGTTTTTTTATCATAGGTTGGAAAGGATGCCATGAAACCGGCAGTGGCAAAAATGAGCTCCCTGTATTTATCAAGAATTTTTTTATCTTTTTTATTTCGATATAATAGTTCTGCAAAATAGATCAGGTGTGGTTGCTGCCAGATCAAAAATGCGCCTACTGAGGAGGGTACTTCACGCCCGTCATTGTCGGTCATTTTCTGCCAGCGCATGCCATCAAATCCCTGTCGTTTGGCGATGGCTCTTGCCTGTGCAGCTGCAGTAAAATACCATTGTAAACTTTTTTCCAAAAGACCGGTGCGGTTCCACAATGCATAATGCGCGGCATGCCACCAAAACATTTCGATATGCGGTTTTCCATACCAGCTGTTATAGGTGAGTCCCGTTTCCTGCGGCGGATCATTGCCTGCACACTGAATTTTAGTGAGATACTGCGAAAGCACTATGCGTCTTTCCAATTCAAATGCACGTTTATCAGTGCTTCCTGAAAGATCGACCGCGCCGCCTGATAGCCAGAATTTTTTCCAGCCAGCCTCACTGCTTTGCTTTGTAACTGTATATGCAGGCGTTGATCTTTTATTATGCGGGGAAAATAAAATCCCGAATTCAAAATCTTTTGTCTTAGCCGGTGTGATCGTGAAATAATGTTTTGCTCTCTCCTGTACCGATGCGTTGCCCTGCCAGGAAGCATGCACATAATAAGTTGTGGTATCAAGTATATGTTTGATGACTGCATTCTTTGTAGAGGCATTTGCAATAACCGACCGATGTTTTTCATCAGAAGAAAAATTCGCAGCAACATCACTAAATCCTCCTGTAGGATAGGGAAACCTGATGCGGATCTTCAGCCTGCCTTCTTCGAGAAGCGGTGAACTGATCTTTGCAGCAATAGCATCTGCTTCCTGGTTTCCGTAAGTAATTACGGTAACGGGTGTGCCTTCCACTGTGAACCGGCTGGTAATTTCGCCTTTCCATACATCCAGTTCCTGGTGAATATTTTTTACATCTGCGGGAGTAAAAACGGAACCATCTTTTTTTATAATCTCCAGTCCTATATTACCAAGTTGTAAACGATGAAGATTCACGCGAAAATAATCGGACGCATCTTTATGCCGTTTCGGTTCTTTTTGCTGAACAGCATAGGTGATTTTTTTTCCTTCGAGATCATATTCCCGCAAGGTTTCTTCTTCACGGTAATTCTCATTGTTTGGAAAACTATGCCATCCCCACTCCGACTGTGTTCCCAACGGAACGCCTTTTTTATAATAGTCGGGAAAGCTTTGGAGCCCGGTTGCATCTGTTGTAAAAGCAAATGCACCGTTGCCAACGGAAACCGAAGCCAGCGTGTCCATGGAGGTTACTACAACTGTATGCCGTTGCGCCAGCGCCTGCCGGTTTATTTTTTGTGCATGTATCCACGATGGGGCAAGTGCGTATAAGAATGTAACGAGTAAGACAGGCTTTATTTTTTTACCCGAAAATAATGATCGTATATCCTGCATTTTGAACCAATCGGTTTTTATAAAGGTAAATAACCCGCCATCGATTACAGGATGATATTACGACTCTTTTTGACAGAAAAAAAGGGTTGACTGATCAGAAATCGTCAACCCTTCTATTTTAAGCAATTCAATAGAAATAAACAGTGTGCCTGTTATACTAAAGGTCAATCACCGTAACCGAAAACGGTTTAATGGTTATGGCATTTGTTGAAAGTGTAGTTTGCCCGACGGGGTTCTCACCGGTGGAAACATCCACATAACTCAGTTTCCCTTTTTTAAAATTTTCGGGAAGGTCCAGCTGAATGGTTTTGTTCCTTTTATTGATCAGCAATAGTTTTTTTCCTTTAGACGTTTCAAAAGCCTGTGCAACTACATCCTGCGAATTAACAGAGGTATTCTTTAAAACATCACCCGGCCCGAAATTATCTTTCAATAATTTCAATACCCAATACCGTGCATTGGGTTTACTGTTCTTCCAGTTCATCATACTTACATCAGGAAATTGTGTGGGGTATCCTACGAGTTGTGATTCGCCTGCCAATTCAATTCCCATTTTGGTCAGTTGCAGGTAGAGATAAGCGTACATAGAGCCGGCGAGGTTCCAGTACTCGGGTGGAATCACCCCCTGGTAATCAACCCCATCAATGATGCAACCCAATTCATTGATATGGGTAAATACCTTTGGCGAAAGGCGCTTACGTATACTTTCAATATAACGTGTACGGTCAAGAAATCCATTGGCCAGGTTGAAAAATGTGTACTGCCAGCTTTCAAAAGGTTCATCAGCTGCCGGTGTTGCATAAAAATGGTAGGATATGCCTTCGAGCGGAACGCCTGGTTTATGATTTTTGGGATTGAGAAAATATTCAAACCAGTCGCCGCTGGATGCATAAGCAATCGAGATCCCTACAAATTTTGTTTCAGGCGATATTTTTTTCAGTTCTGTTACAATAGCATCATACATTTTTGTGTACATCTGCGGCGAGATATTATGCTCCAGGTCCGGCTCATTCAATACTTCCCAGTAGGGAAATTTATAGCGATAATTTGATTTGTGAAATTTCCCCAGTTCGTCAGTGAAGCCGCCT
>JAQBNJ010000427.1 GCA_028288645.1 Sediminibacterium sp. | reverse complement strand
GAGGTCTATTACCTGTAAGAGGCCGCGGCCGGTTTCTTTTATAGACAGGGGATCCTCTTCATCCCGCACCAGCACTTTCATCCATGGCGGGCAGAAAAAGCGGCCATCGCCTTTGGAATAAGCCTGGCTGAGCAGCTCTGTCATACCATATTCGGAATGAATTTCAGGAACGCCCAAACCATTCATCAGCAACTGGTGTACTTCAGCGCGGGTAAGCTCTTTGCGGCGGCCCTTCATCCCACCGGTTTCCATGATCACTGTATGTTTTAGCTGTTGCGGGTAAGCGGCGGCAAAATCGAGCAGGCCGAAGGTTACTCCGATCAATAAGGTCTTTTGTTGATTTGCCTCCAACTGCTGCAATGTAGCCGATAACTTTTCATGATCATCGAGGTAAAACCCGCTGGATGAGTGCCCGCTCAATTGTATCAGTTCGTCCACCATCATCACCAATGATGAATGCTGCCGCTCGAGATAAGATGGCAATAATCCGAGTATGCGCCAATCATTAACATTTCCGTAAAAGAGTTTAAATGCCTCGAGAAAACTCCTTCTATACAGGCTCACATCTTTCACCAAATGCCTGCTGGTATTGGTTTTGGTGGTGCCACTACTTTCAAACACTGTTTCGGGAATGAACTCCGTTGTTTGCACCTCATGTGTTTTAAAAAAAGAAATAGGCAACGCAGGAATGCCGGTATGCGTCTTTATAACAGATGGATCAACCCCTGTAAGCTCGCACCAGCGGCGGTAAACGGGATTTTGAGCATATTGAAAACGAAAAGCATGCAGGCATTGCTCCAGAAAAGGTCCCGGATCGTTGGTTAGAGAGAAAATATTGTTAACATCAAATGACTGCACAGCTATGTATTGTAATGTTTTAACTAAATTTGAACTGAAAGCGAAACTGATGAATACAAAAATATTGATACTATTGGCATTAACGGTGATGTTTTGTGCGTGCAAAAAAGATACGTACAAGACAAAACCCCAGATAAGCGTAAAAAGTATTAATTCAACCAGGCTCTCGCCAGGCGAACTCCTGCTTTTCCAGATAGAATTTACTGATGCGGAAGGTGATGTTTCTGATAGTTTATGGGTGCAAAAATTTTCTCGTACCTGTCCAAATACTGCCGGTGTTCAGTTTCTCGTTAGAAATAAAGTGCCTGATTTTTCACCCACTTCCAACCTGGCCGGAATTCTCGAATTAGGCTATGCGTATAATGCGAATATTCCAGGCTATCCCAGCATGTCGGGTTGCGGTACTAAGAATGATACCGCCTATTTCAAATTCTGGCTGAGAGACAAAGGCAATAACACCAGCGATACCATTACCACGCAAGACATTGTTCTCTTAAAATAACTGGTCTTGAATGGATTAACCAGGTTTCTTTTTTTTGGAAATTATTTCTACGGTGTTTGTACCGTAGCATTATCAATTGAAGCGAGCCTTCAGCAATACGCCTCTTTAAACAGCCTTCCCTATTACCTGCTCGTATTTGTAGCTACGGTGTTGTACTATACACATGCTTATATCGCTGAGCCATCAGACAACAGCGATAATAAACGCGCAGCATGGTATTACCGGAACAGGAAATGGCTGAGATGGTCGCAACTGGTGCTGACGATACTAACGGTTTCCCTCACCTTCTACCTTCTGCGCGAGAACTGGCATGCGCTTTGGCAACTTAATCTGCTTCAATGGTGCCTGATCGGAATATTTCCGCTGGTTGCGGTCTTGTATTATGGCAGTGCCTCACCGCAAAGATCAACACATAACTTACGCAACAATGGCTGGTTAAAACCCTTCGTCATTGGTTTTGTTTGGGCTGGTGCAGTAACCATTTACCCCGTACTATTTAAAAGCATCGAGGATCATACACCCTATACACCCGGATTAGTAAGTGGTTTATTATTTGTAAAGAATTTTATGTACATCACTATGTTGTGTATCATGTTCGATATTAAAGATTATGCAGCGGACCACAATCGCCAGTTAAAAACTTTCGTGGTAAGATATGGACTGAGAAGAACCATTTTTTACATCCTTATCCCCCTTACGCTGGTAGGTTTGGGCACATTTATTGTTTTTGCAGTATTGCGCGATTTCCCGGCATTGCGTATTCTCATTAACACGATCCCTTTTATATTGTTGATAATTGTTGCCTACTCTATGCATCGCCGTAAAAGTATTCTCTATTATCTTGCAATCATTGACGGGCTGATGCTTGCAAAAGCGGTCTGTGGCATCATCGGTATTTCACTTATAAAATAAAAGCAATGGCTAAGACAAAAAGCAAATCGAAATCTATCCTGACAAATACCTCCCTTGATTTTTTAAGGAATTATATCAATACCCCATCCCCGGTAGGTTTTGAAAGTGGCGGACAGAAATTATGGCTCGAATATGTAAAGCCTTATGTGGATACACATATGACCGATCCCTATGGTACAGCGGTGGGCGTCATCAATCCGACCGCCCCATTTAAAGTAGTGATAGAAGCGCATGCGGATGAGATCAGCTGGTTTGTGAATTATATCAACGACCAGGGATTGATCTACCTCAAACGCAATGGCGGTGTTGATCACCAGGTGGCGCCTGCCAAACGTGTATGGATCCATGGTAAGAAAGGCCCGGTGAAAGCGGTATTCGGATGGCCGGCGATACATACAAGGATGGGCAATCCCGATCAGAAAGAACCACAGCCAAGGGTTGATAACCTTTGTCTCGATTGCGGCGCAAGAACCAAGAAAGAAGTGGAAGCATTGGGTATCCATATTGGCTCCGTGGTTACCTATGAAGAAGGGTTTGATGAACTGGCCTACGATTACTTTATCGGCCGCGCTTTTGATAACCGTGTTGGCGGATTCATGATCGCAGAAGTAGCGCGTTTATTGAAAGAAAACAAAAAGAAATTACCGTTTGGTTTGTATGTAGTGAATGCGGTACAGGAAGAGATCGGGCTCCGTGGCGCAGAGATGATCGCGCGCCGCATCAAACCTGATCTTGCCATCATCACTGATGTAACGCATGATACCAGCACACCATTGATCAGTAAGATCGTTGAAGGTGATATCCAGTGCGGAAAGGGGCCTTCTCTGGCCTATGCGCCGGCTATCCATAACAAACTGCTCAAAGTAGTGCAGGATGTAGCTGCAAAGAAGAAGATCCCTGTTCAAACCCGTACCCTTAGCCGGAGCACGGGAACGGATACAGACAGTTTTGCTTATGCCAATGATGGTTGCCCTTCGGTGCTTATTTCTATCCCGCTCCGCTATATGCATACCACTGTAGAAATGCTGCATAAAAGCGATATAGAAGAAACCATTAAACTGATGTATGAAACATTATTGGTGCTGACACCGAAAACCAATATGAGTTACTTTTAAGTTTGTGGTCTATAATTTGTTGCCTGTAGTTGTTAGTAAATAATGAAAAAAACTGACCCTTACAGACCGCAATCGACGAACTTCTCAATATTTTCGCGCTTTATGATGACAGAAAGAAAAAATATCCGTGTTGCGATCCTCGACCTTTACGAGGGGCAGGCAAACCAGGGTATGCGGTGCCTTCGCGAGATATTGGCCCAATGGGCAGGAAATAACGGGCTTTTTCTGACCTGTGATGAATTTGATGTGCGGCTGGCTTTAAGCGTGCCGGATACTTCCTATGATATTTATATTTCCAGCGGCGGCCCCGGTTCTCCATTGGAAAGTGAGGACACACCCTGGGAAAACACTTATTTCAATTGGTTAGAAAGTATCGAAGAATGGAACAATAGCGCAGAAGGCTATCCAAAAAAACATGTGTTCTTTATCTGCCATAGTTTCCAGCTTGCGTGCAGGTATTATGGCGTAGGAACAGTTTGTAAACGTAAGTCAACGGCTTTTGGCGTATTCCCCATACACATGTTGCCCGAAGGAAAAAGAGAAGCCGTATTTGACGGGCTTCGCGACCCTTTTTACAGCGTTGACAGCCGCGATTACCAGGTAATAGAACCCGATCATTCACGCCTGAAAGAAATGGGTGGAAAATTGCTGGCCATCGAAAAGAACCGACCGCATGTACCCTATGAAAGAGCAGTAATGGCGATACGTTTCAATGATTATTTTTTAGGAACACAATTTCATCCCGAAGCCGATGCAACGGGCATGAGCATGTACCTGCAGAGAGAAGATAAAAAACAAACCGTAATCGAGAACCACGGCGAAGCCAAATGGCAAAGTATGGTGGAACAATTACAGGACCCCGAAAAGATCATGTGGACCTACCAGCATGTGCTGCCTAATTTTTTGAATCTTGCCATGGAGGAGTTGATTGAAGCCTAGTATCCAGTATCTAGCATCCTGGATACTAGATACTAGATACTGGATACTGGTTCATTGCTCCAGGATGATTCTCAATCCAAATATTTTTCGCGGATCGATCATCGTCGTTTTATTTTCAAGCAGGAGCATTTGGTTCTCTGTCAGGAATTTTGATGCGGCTTCAACCGAGCGCACCTGTACCTGTATCTCTTTGATGCCATCCTTATCCGATTTTTCGAGGATTATCTCCGGCCCGTCGATGAATTTAAAATGATTGCCGGTTCTTTTAGCACCTGGGATACTTACCCAGGCATGAAGCGCTTTTTCCATATTGGATGCCGCTACCACGATCTTTCGCAACCCGATAATGCCAAGTGGGCCGCCCGCCTGTTCCGTAAATAGTTTATTTGCCTTTTTTTTGGGATCGCTGAGAAAAGACCTGTCCGTATAATCACAAATAAATACGCGGATATCATTCGAGGTAAGTTCTTTCAATACAATATTTGTCCAGTAGGTTTTTTCAACACCATCAACCGTAAAACGCACGGGAGAAGGTGGCCCGTATATAACGCCATAATCATCCAGCAATTGCACAATCGTATCGGTATGCTGAACGGGCTCTAAAGCGAGCCCTTTGAATAAAGCCTTTTCGGCACCCAGGCCACTGTAGTTCACAAACTCCAGTGTAATATTACCTAACCAGAGCCCGCCGCTTGATACACTGCCGAATTCCTGGTAATCGTATACCGGCGGCAGTTTGAAGGTTGTTTTAAAGAGTTCGAATAGTTCGGGCGCATGTGTGGTATGTGCGTAAAAATGATCCACCTTGACCACCTGCGCCTCTGCCAATGAAGCATACGCTATACAAAAGATCAAAGCGAGTTTTCTCATGTTACTATCCGGGGTGTTATTTAATGAATAATTGATAGTTAATAATTAATAATTGGTGCGCGCGTGCCATTTAATTATTAATTATTCACTATTAATTATTAATTTCTCTCGATTTCCTGGATATTGGATCGCTGTTCACTAAAGTTACGAATATCCTGTAAAACCTTCTGCATTCCGATAGACTTAGGC